>NZ_JVGV01000016.1:0-132621 GCF_001076775.1 Streptococcus pseudopneumoniae | reverse complement strand
CTGTACTTGAGTACGGCAAGGCGACGTTGACGTGGTTTGAATTTGATTTTCGAAGAGTATTAACAATTTAGAAACGCTATGATTCCACTCCTTTTACATTAAAAAGGAACTGCATAAAGCAATCCCTTTCTGATTTTGAAATTATTTACTTAACATTTTATAGTTGAGATAATCAATAGCCCATCTATAAAAAGAGTTATAGTAAAATTCCTTATTTATTGATTTCAAGCTCCGACAACTGTGTTTGAATAACTGACAGTTCTGCACCAGCCTGAAGAAGAGCAGCTGCAGTATAGGCACCTTCTACAATTGGAACCCTATTGATCATGATACTTTTATCACTGAAATCAGCCACCATTTCTAAGTTCATTTTAGCAGAACCTAGGTCAAAAAAAGCTAATAAAGTATCTGCTGGATTTTCGGAAACAACCCTATCTACTTGATCAAAACTTGTTCCAATTCCTCCATCTTCGGTTCCTCCTACATAAGTAATCGGAACATCTTTAGCTACTTCACTAATCAGCTCAACGACACCTTGTGCAATGTTTTTGGAATGTGAAACGATAACAAGACCAACACTTCCCATTAAACCACCCCAGTTTCTAAAAGAGCAGTAAAGAGTAATCCTGATGAGAATGATCCAGGATCAATATGTCCAAGAGAACGTTCTCCTACATAAGATGCCCTTCCTTTAGTTGCAAGTAAATCTTTGGTAGCATTCACTACCTTATCAATAACCTCTTGAGTCAATTGACCAGCAGACAAGGCAGCAATAACAGGAGTCCAAACGTCAACCATTGTCTTTTCTCCAACTTCTGCTTTCCCACGTTTGACAATCATATCCAGACCACTTTGTAAAATTTCTTCTAATTTCGAATTAGAATCAGCCTTGGCCATGCCCATAAAAGCAGAGCCATACAAGGGACCAGAAGCACCGCCTACCTTACTCAGTAGTTGCATTGAGACAAGCTTAAACACATCACTGCTGGTCTCAAATTGCTTTCCTTCTAAATTTTCCATCACTGCAACCATGCCACGCGCCATATTTCCACCGTGGTCTCCATCTCCTATAGGGGTGTCTAGCTCACTAAGGTAATCTTTCTGTTCTTGAATCTTTTCATTAAAAAGCTTCATCCATTCAAGAGCTTGTTCAGCATTCATTCGACATTTCCTCCTTGAGTTTTACCAAGCTGGGGTAGTAACAGGTGCATTTAGAGCATCCAACCACTCATCATCTGCCAATCGAATCAATGTCAATGACAAACCAGCCATATCAATTGAGGTCATATAGTTTCCAATTTTCTTAAATGCCAACTCAACACCTTTTTCATGGAGTAATTTAGCCACATCATTTGCAAATACGTATTGTTCCATAAGAGGAGTGCTTCCTAAACCATTGATGAGAAGGCCATAGCGTTCACCAGCTTTAAGTTGGAAACCTTCAGATAATTTTTCAACCAATTCCGAAGCCAATTGTGCTGAAGGTTGCATTTTCTCTTTTTTATATCCAGGCTCACCGTGAATACCAACACCATATTCAAATTCATCATCTTCTAGAACAAATCCTGGTTTCCCAACTTCAGGGACAGTTGCTCCAGACAAGGCAAGGCCAATTGTTTTAATTTCTAACACAAGTTTGTCGGCCAATTCCTTCATTTCAGCTAATGATTTACCAGAACGAGCTGCAGCCCCCAAAATTTTATGGACTAAAATAGTACCCGCAACACCTCGACGGCCTTGGGTATAGAGACTATTTTCAACCGCAATATCATCATCGACTACAACACTTGCTACATCAATACCTTCCATTTCAGCAAGTTCTTGTGCAATTTCAAAGTTCATAATGTCACCAGAATAGTTCTTGATGACCATGAAAACTCCAGCACCTTCATCAGCCGCCTTAATGGCTTCTAAAATTTGGTCCGGAGTAGGTGAAGTGAAAACTGCTCCACAAATGGCAGCAGACAACATTCCATCTCCTACAAATCCAGCATGACTTGGTTCATGTCCTGAACCTCCACCTGAAATGAGTCCAACTTTTCCTGTCTTTTCTGCCTTTCTAACGATGACATCAAAACCATCTAAGCGTTCTACCAAGTCATCATGCATGAATGACAATCCCTGCAACATTTCATCAACAACCTGTGTCGGTTCATTTATAATTTTTTTCATGAGAAACTCCTTTCGGCATTTACCTTTGTTTTCGCTTTCATTATATATTTTTTATTGCTGGATGATAAGGGACAGATTCTATTATTTGTCCCCTTTTAAACCCGTTTAAAACATTTTTTTGGTAAAATGAAGTAAGTAAAAGAAAGGCTTCCTATGGCATCATCACTCATTACAAAAAAACGAATTGCCAAGGCATTTAGAGACCTATTAGCTACTAGAGAATTTGACAAAATCTCTATTGTAGAGATCATGGAATCAGCTGGCATTCGTAGACAGACCTTTTATAATCACTTTCTTGACAAATATGAACTGCTAGACTGGATATTTGAAAATGACTTAACCGAGTATATCACCAATAACTTGGACTTCATTTCAGGCCAAAAACTATTACAAGAATTATTTCTTTATTTCGAACAAGAGCGTGACTTTTATATTCAACTTTTTGATATTCAAGGACAAAATAACTTTTATGACCACTTTATCAGCTACTGTCGCTTGCTTGTATCAAAAATTTTAAGAGAATACGGTCAGATTGATAGCGATTCATCTGCTTATACTTGTTTTTTGTTAGACTATCATTCACATGCTCTAGCAGAAATCGTGAAGGCTTACGTCAATAAAAAAAGTCTAGTTCCACAACCAGACTTTCTAATCATGACAATTATTGGAAAGAGACCACAATGACATTTATTTCAAATCATAAACAGAAAATTATTTCAAGTTACATTTCGGCAACTGTCAGCAGTCATCCTGAATTAGAAAAACACCCTACTTTACCACTAGTCTATCAAAAAGATCGCAATCCTCATCAGGTTCCAATATTGTCGGGTGGAGGTTCCGGTCACGAACCTGCGCATATTGGATATGTGGGAGAAGGAATGCTTACTGCTGCTATCTATGGCCAATTATTTACTCCTCCTACAAGAACTGAAATCTTAGAGTCCATTCGTTTTTTAAACAATGGTCACGGTGTCTTCATCATTGTAAAAAATTTCGAAGCAGACATCAAAGAATTTAGCTGGGCCATTAATACTGCTAGACAAGAAGGAATTAAGGTCGGCTATAGTCTAGCACACGACGATATTTCCATTGAACCTCACAATAGATTTCAAATTAGAGGAAGAGGGCTTGCAGGGACAATCTTACTTCATAAAATCCTAGGATTTGCAGCTCAAAATGGTGCCGACATAGAGCTACTAACTGATTTAGGTCATGAACTTGCTCCCGAAATAGCAACAATTGGCTTTGCAACGAAATCGGCTAGTCTCCCCCAAGCCACCCGTCCACTATTTAACTTAGAAGAAGGAAATATTTCTTATGGTATTGGGATACATGGCGAAGAAGGCTATCGTATCGTCCCATTCCAATCATCGGAAATCCTGGCAAATGAAATTATAAGTAAATTAAGATTGCACTATCATTGGAAACATGGGGATCAATTTATATTGCTTGTAAATAATCTAGGCACTACCAGCAACTTAGAAATGGGCATATTTATCAATGATCTCCTTCAACTCTTAGAAATTGAAGGAGTCACTATTACTTTTATAAAATCAGGAACATTTATGACCAGTCTAGATATGGCAGGTATATCCGTAACTCTTTGTCCCGTAAAAAATAAACAGTGGTTAGAAGCGCTCAATGCTCCAACGACAGCTTTTGCATGGTAATTTGCTTGTATAACTCAAAAGGGCTACATCACTTGATAGCCCTTTGCTTTTATCTTACTTTTAAAAGAACTCATTCTTTCTATTTCAAATAGTCCATCTATCCTTTACAATTCTTCCGATGAGCTTTGAGTTTTTTCAGAGCCCAATCATAGTGGCTTGACGTGCTACTAACAAAGTAGGAACCTAGACTTGTTCCGCCGGTCCACTTATAGCCACCTTTGGTAAAGAGTTCTTCATTGCTAAAAACTTCTATCAACTCTAAAACCTTCCTATGTGATTGTTCTTGGAGTCTAGTCGCTTCTTCTAAGGAGGTTTTCTGGTGCTTCTTCCAAAAAGCGACATTCATTTCTCCATAAGTTTTCCAAGTATAAGGTTCAGGGAGAAAAGGTCTTTCGTGACCTTCTTGATTAGAATGTACCCAAGTCAAAAGTAACTGCTGCCATTCATAAAGATGGATCAAGACATCCCGTAGATTTTTATCCCTTTTCCAGTGAGCTTCTTTTTTCTTTAGGTCTCTTGAAAAATCAAATGGAGTCTGTAGCTCATCTTCACTTAATTGAGAGATGAAGAGGTTAAGCTTTTCATAATTTTCCTTAGAGACCAGCATTAGCTCCTCTTTTGTTTTCGGTCTAGGCACAGAGTTCTCCCTTCATATTGTTAGTTATTATTAGAAATTTTTTATCCTTTAAATCTCTATAACTTATCCTTTAATTTCTCAACAAAGAGATAGGCAGCTGGACAGGTCAAAGTATTCTTAATCGTCAAATGGTTGATTTGATGGATTTTTTTACGGTCCGTATGGGGAAACTCTCGACAGGCCTTTGGACGAACTTCATAGATGGAACAGAGATTATCTCCTCCTAGAAAGGGACAAGGCATGGATTTAAAAACCTTATCACCATCTTCATCTACCTGCAGAAACTCCGCTTCAAAAGCTGGTAATTTCATCTTAAAGTACTTAGCAATACGAGTGATGTCTGCTTCCTTGAAGTCAGGTCCCAATGTCTTACAGCAGTTAGCACAGGCAGTGCAATCAATCTCCTCAAAGACTTCTTGGTGAATCTGTTGGGCTATCTTATCCAGATTTTTTGGTGGTTTTTTCTTTAAATTGGCTAAAATTTTACGGTGCTCCTTTTGCTTTTGCAAGGCTAGCTGGTGGTAATACTCAATATCAATTTCTTTAGACATGATTTCTCTCTTATTCTATTTGTTTCTCCTATTATATCATGCCTCTTCATCATTGAAAAGTGGACTTCACAAGACTATACTATTCCCGAATGTATCAAAAAACCTTGCAACTAGGTTACAAGGTTAATGACATTAATCGAAGTTAACGTATTCTTTTTGAAGTTCAAGGACTTCTTCCATTGTTGAACACTCTGTAAGGGCACGGTTAGCGTACTCTTCCATCTTAGCAGTGTCCAATTTCTTCATCAAGCTACGTGTACGAAGTACAGATGTTGCTGACATAGAGAACTCATCCAAGCCCATTCCGACAAGAAGTGGAACAGCTTTTTGGTCACCAGCCATCTCACCACACATACCAGCCCATTTACCTTCAGCGTGAGCTGCCTTGATAACGTTGTTGATCAAGCGAAGGATTGATGGGTTATATGGTTGGTAAAGGTATGAAACTTGCTCGTTCATACGGTCTGCTGCCATTGTGTATTGGATCAAGTCGTTTGTACCAATTGAGAAGAAGTCAACTTCTTTAGCAAATTGGTCTGCAAGCATCGCTGCTGCAGGAATTTCAATCATGATACCAACTTGGATATCATCCGCAACTGCAACTCCTTCAGCAAGAAGGTTTGCTTTTTCTTCATCAAAGACTGCTTTAGCTGCACGGAATTCTTTCAATAGGGCAACCATTGGGAACATGATACGCAATTGACCATGAACAGAAGCACGAAGAAGGGCACGGATTTGTGTACGGAACATTGCATCTCCAGTTTCGGCAATAGAGATACGAAGGGCACGGAATCCAAGGAATGGGTTCATTTCGTGTGGCATATCAAAGTAAGGAAGTTCCTTATCTCCACCGATATCCATTGTACGAACAACCACAGGCTTACCATTCATTCCCTCAAGAACAGCCTTGTATGCTTCATACTGCTCATCTTCTGTTGGGAAGTCTTGAGAGTCCATGTACAAGAACTCTGTACGGTAAAGTCCAACAGCTTCTGCACCGTTGTTGTTAACACCTTCAACGTCTTTTGGAGTACCGATGTTAGCTGCCAACTCGAAGTGTTTACCGTCAGCAGTCACTGTTTGAGCATCTTTCAAAAGTGCCCACTCAGCTTTTTGTTTAGCATAAACTTCACCAGCTGCTTTAAATTCTGCCGCTTGTTCATCTGTTGGGTTGATAATGACTTCACCAGTAATTCCGTTAACGGCAAGGATATCACCGTCTTTCACCACTTCAGTGATGTTATTTGTTCCCAATACAGCTGCAATTTCAAGTGTACGTGCCATGATAGCTGAGTGGCTTGTACGTCCACCGATGTTTGTTACAAAAGCTTTTACAAAGTTTTTGTCCAATTGAGCTGTATCAGATGGTGTCAAGTCATGCGCAATCACAATTACTTCTTCATTGATAGAAGCTGGATTTGGCAATTTTTTACCAAGAAGATTTGCCAATACACGTTTTGTCACGTCGCGGATATCCGCTGCACGTTCTTGCATGTATGGATTGTCTTCCATACCTTCAAAGATAGTGATGAACATGTCAGTCACTTCTTTAAGACCTGCTTCAGCATTGACTTTCTTAGCACGGATTGTTTCTTTAATCTGACCAATCAATTCTGGGTCAGCAAGAACCATCAAATGAGCGTCAAAAACTTGAGCCGCTTCTTCACCAAGCGTACCTACAGCTTTCTCACGGATAAGAGAAAGCTCGTTTTGAGAAGCTTCAAGAGCTACATCCAAACGAGCCTCTTCTGCGTTTGTATCTTCGACTGAAACAGTATCGAATGACAAATCCGGTTGAACGAGTAGATATGCTTTTGCAACGGCAACACCATCAGATGCTGCGATTCCTTTAAGCATTTCTGTCATTTTCCTTATGCCAATCCTTCTTTTTCCATTGTTTCTGAGATTGCAGCGATAGCGTCATCTGCATCTGCACCTTCAGCTGAGATAGTTACGTCAGCACCTTGGCCAACACCAAGACTCATAACACCCATGATTGATTTAAGGTTAACCGATTTACCTTTGTACTCAAGAGTGATATCTGAAGCAAATTTGCTAGCAGTTTGTACCAACAATGTTGCTGGACGTGCGTGAATACCTGTTTCTGCCACTACGTGGAAATCTTTAGAAGCCATAGTTTGACTCTCCTTTTGTTCTTTCTTTTTTGAGTTATATGTGATAACCCTTACAATTTGGTATTATATCATCTTCTAGGATTTTTTTCAAGCATTTTATGGGATTTATTCGATTTCCTTTCAGATAACTTGCTGAAAATCTTCTATTTTAGATAACAAAACACAGGATATAGTTTTTCAAAAAACAACTTATTGGATAATTATCACTATTTTACAAAACAAACACTACATATTGTGTTTTGTGAGCTTGAACAGAAAAATAGACCACTATATTTAGTTTTAAATCGTTGACAAATTTTTATTTTCTGATATACTAAGAAAGTAATCTATTTTGAAAGAGGAGTTACACAATGGTAACCGTTTATTCTAAAAACAACTGTGTCCAATGTAAAATGACCAAACGTTTCTTGGACAGTAATAATGTCGCTTATCGTGAAATCAATCTTGATGAGCAACCTGAGTACATCGATCAAGTTAAAGAGCTTGGTTTCAGCGCTGCTCCTGTTATCCAAACACCAACTGAAGTCTTTTCAGGTTTCCAACCAGGAAAACTGAAACAATTAGCATAATCTTAGTACATCATCCAGAAGAAACTGCTTCTAGGGCTAACTTAGAAGCCTTTCTTTTGTAATTAGATAAGGGAAATTTTATGGGATTAAAACATCTTGAGGACGTGACTTACTTCCGTCTCAATAACGAAATCAACCGTCCTGTCAATGGACAAATCATGCTTCATAAAGATAAGGAAGCCTTGGATGCCTTCTTTAAAGAAAATGTAGTTCCAAACACTATGGTTTTTGATTCAATCAAGGATAAAATCAACTACCTCATTGAACACAACTACATCGAAACAGCCTTTATCAAGAAATACCGTCCAGAATTTTTGGAAGAATTGTCTCAATTTATCAAAGACCAAAACTTCCAATTCAAGTCTTTCATGGCTGCCTATAAGTTTTACAATCAATATGCTTTGAAAACTAACGACGGTGAATATTATCTTGAAAGCATGGAAGACCGTGTCTTCTTTAACGCCCTTTATTTTGCTGATGGGAATGAAGCTATTGCAATCGATATTGCCAATGAAATCATCCACCAACGCTACCAACCTGCTACTCCTTCCTTCTTGAATGCTGGACGTGCTCGTCGTGGGGAGTTGGTATCCTGTTTCTTGATTCAGGTAACAGATGATATGAACTCTATCGGACGTTCTATCAACTCAGCCCTTCAACTTTCACGTATCGGTGGTGGTGTGGGAATTACTCTCAGCAACCTTCGTGAAGCTGGTGCTCCTATTAAAGGATATGAAGGAGCAGCTTCTGGCGTCGTTCCAGTTATGAAACTTTTCGAAGATAGCTTCTCTTACTCAAACCAATTGGGTCAACGTCAGGGTGCTGGTGTTGTCTACCTCAACGTCTTCCACCCAGATATTATCGCCTTCCTTTCAACTAAGAAAGAAAACGCCGATGAAAAAGTTCGTGTTAAGACCCTTTCACTTGGTGTTGTGGTGCCCGATAAATTCTACGAATTGGCTCGTAAAAATGAAGAAATGTACCTCTTCAGCCCTTACTCAGTAGAGCTTGAGTATGGTGTGCCATTCAACTACATTGACATCACTGAAAAATACGATGAATTGGTCACAAATCCAAATATCCGCAAGACAAAAATCAAGGCGCGTGATTTGGAAACTGAAATCTCTAAATTGCAACAAGAGTCTGGCTACCCTTATGTCGTCAACATTGATACGGCTAACCGTGCAAACCCTGTTGATGGTAAGATTATCATGAGTAACTTGTGTTCTGAGATTCTTCAAGTTCAAGAACCAAGCTTGATCAACGATGCTCAAGAATTCCTGCAAATGGGAACAGACGTTTCATGTAACCTTGGTTCAACCAACGTGGTTAACATGATGACTTCACCTGACTTTGGACGTTCTATCCGTGCTATGGTTCGTGCCCTTACTTTCGTTACAGATAGTTCACACATCGTAGCTGTTCCTACCATCGACCACGGAAATAGCCAAGCTCATACCTTTGGTCTTGGTGCCATGGGACTTCACAGCTACCTTGCCCAACAATTGATTGAATATGGGTCACCTGAGTCTGTTGAGTTTACTAGCATCTACTTTATGCTTATGAACTACTGGACTTTAGTTGAGTCAAACAATATTGCGCGTGAACGTGGTATCACCTTCCACAACTTTGAAAAATCAGACTATGCTAACGGAAGCTACTTCGACAAGTATGTGACTGGCGAGTTTGTTCCAAAATCAGACCGTGTTAAAGAACTCTTCAAAGATGTCTTTATCCCAAGTGCCGCTGACTGGGCTGAACTGCGCGACAAGGTTCAAGCAGATGGTCTTTACCACCAAAACCGCCTTGCTGTAGCGCCAAATGGTTCTATCAGTTACATCAATGACGTTTCTGCTTCTATTCACCCGATTACACAACGTATCGAAGAACGTCAAGAAAAGAAAATCGGGAAAATCTACTACCCTGCTGCTGGCTTGTCAACAGAAACCATTCCTTACTACACTTCTGCTTACGACATGGATATGCGTAAGGTGATTGATGTCTATGCTGCTGCAACTGAGCACGTGGACCAAGGACTTTCACTCACCCTCTTCATGCGTAGTGACATTCCAAAAGGTCTTTACGAATGGAAGAAGGAAAATAAGCAAACGACACGTGACTTGTCTATCCTTCGTAACTATGCCTTTAACAAGGGTATCAAGTCTATCTACTACGTCCGTACCTTTACAGATGACGGTGGAGAAGTCGGTGCCAACCAATGTGAAAGCTGTGTGATTTAATCTTTGCTTGAGGAAACTACATTTTCTCAGATAAGTATTCATTCACCCTGCTAAACTAAACTGGAATAAGCATCTATACTATGAAATAACAAAAAGTCGGGCTTCCGACTTTTTGTGCGATACTCCTCTAGAATTATGATAAAATAGAAGTAATTGTGAGTTCGCAATACTAAACACAGAAAGAGATTTCAAAATGGAAACTTACTACAAAGCCATTAACTGGAATGCCATCGAAGATGTCATCGACAAATCAACTTGGGAAAAACTGACGGAGCAATTCTGGCTTGATACACGTATTCCTTTGTCAAATGACTTGGATGACTGGAGAAAGCTATCAAATGTAGAAAAAGACTTGGTTGGAAAAGTCTTTGGTGGTTTAACCCTTCTCGACACTATGCAATCTGAAACAGGGGTTCAAGCCCTTCGCGCAGACATCCGTACACCACATGAGGAAGCTGTTTTCAATAACATCCAATTTATGGAATCTGTCCACGCAAAATCTTACTCATCAATCTTTTCAACCTTGAATACAAAGGCTGAGATTGAAGAAATTTTCGAATGGACCAATACCAATCCTTACCTACAAAAGAAGGCTGAGATTGTCAACGAAATCTACCTAAACGGTAGCCCACTTGAAAAGAAAGTAGCCAGCGTTTTCCTTGAAACCTTCCTCTTCTACTCTGGTTTCTTCACTCCCCTCTACTACCTTGGTAATAACAAACTAGCCAACGTTGCGGAAATCATCAAACTGATTATTCGTGATGAGTCTGTTCACGGAACTTACATCGGTTATAAATTCCAACTCGGTTTCAATGAATTACCTGAAGAAGAGCAGGAAAAACTCAAAGAATGGATGTACGACCTGCTCTACACTCTTTATGAAAACGAAGAAGGCTATACAGAAAGCCTCTATGACGGTGTTGGCTGGACGGAAGAAGTCAAGACCTTCCTTCGCTACAATGCTAACAAGGCACTCATGAACCTGGGACAAGATCCACTCTTCCCAGATTCAGCTGACGATGTCAACCCAATCGTTATGAACGGTATTTCAACAGGAACTTCCAACCACGACTTCTTCTCTCAAGTCGGAAATGGTTACCTCCTTGGTGAAGTTGAAGCTATGCAAGACGATGACTACAACTACGGTTTGGACTAAGGTCATCTATTTTATAAGTGATAAAAACATCATGGTTTGTTTAAAACAACCATGATGTTTTTGTTTTTGTTTTCTTTTGTTTTTTAAATTGATTGATTGAATACTTTATGATAAAATAGTAATAGAAATAGAGGTGATAACGATGTTAAAGCAGGAAAAACTAGATAATATTCTAGAAACGGTAAATACAAAGGGAACTATTACTGTAAAAGAAATTATGGCTCGCTTAGATGTATCAGATATGACTGCTAGACGCTACTTGCAAGAGTTGGCAGACAAGGATTTACTTGTTCGGGTGCACGGTGGAGCTGAAAAAATTCGCACAGGTTCCATTTTAAACAATGAACGTTCCAATATCGAAAAACAAAGCTTACAAATCGCAGAAAAACAAGAAATTAGCCGTTTTGCAGGCCATTTAATTGATGAAGGGGAAACAATTTTTATTGGGCCAGGGACAACCTTGGAATCTTTTGCCCGTGAACTTCCAATTGATAATATTCGTGTTGTAACAAACAGTTTACCAGTATTTCTCATCCTAAACGAACGAAAACTAACAGATTTGATTTTAATAGGTGGAAACTATCGCTCTATCACTGGAGCCTTTGTGGGAACACTAACCTTGCAAAATCTTGCCAATCTCCAATTTTCTAAAGCCTTCGTTAGCTGTAATGGTATTAAGGACAATGCGATTGCGACCTTTAGTGAAGAGGAAGGTGAATCCCAACGCATCGCCCTCAACAATTCCAATAAAAAATACTTACTAGCTGACAATAGTAAGTTCAATAAATTTGATTTTTATACCTTTTACAATATCTCTGATATTGATACCATCGTTTCAGATTCTAAACTGAGCAAAGAAACGTTTGAACAACTTTCAAAACAAACAAAAATTATTCTTTCTAAACCATAAAACTGAAGATTGATAAAAAATAAAATGCGTCATATCAAGAAAATAAGAATCTTGATATGACGCATTTTTGGATGAAGATTTTTACAAGGAGTTTCCTAGATTCTTTATGATTGTTGAAACGGCATAAAATCTGAATCAAAGGAGATATTATCCCGTTCTTCAGGACTGATAAAATTTAAAAAGATATTTTTAAATTCTTCTAGCTCATAGTCTGAATGGCAAATCCATTCTTTACCGGTAGAGACATACCATTTCCCAATATTTTTCAGCTCCTCATTAGTCAAACAAGGTATTTGAGAACATTTATCAAAATTGATGATATAAACTTTTTCATAAATTGATTGGATAAAATCTTTGAACATCTTTTGCCTCACAAGAATTCTATATCTAATTACTAATTCTACTAGTCTATAATCTGACTTTCCGCTACTTTCTTGTACCAGTGAGCTGATTTCTTAGTATAACGTTCTTGAGTTTCAAAGTCTACATAGAAGAGACCGTAGCGTTTTTCATAACCGTTTGACCATGAGAAGACATCCATTAATGACCAGATGAAGTATCCTTTGACGTTTGCACCATCAGCAATAGCATCAGACAAGACTTCCAAGTGTTGTTTCACATAATCAATACGACCATCATCGTAAACAGTGTTATCGACGAACTCATCTTTATAACCAAGTCCATTTTCAGTGATGTAAATCTTCTTGTAGTTAGGATAATCTTTCTTCACACGCATGATTTGGTCATACAAACCTTGAGGGTAGATAATCCAATCCCAATCCGTACGTGGTACATAGTCAGGAGCTACACGACGACCAACACCTTTAATTTGGTATTTAGAGCTTCCTTTTTCACCCTTACCATTATGGATGATTTCAGTTTCTCCATCAAAGGCTTCCATCCAGTCACTCATATAGTAGTTGATTCCTAGAAAATCATTCAAGTCTTTTGCAGCTTCTAATGCTGTAAAATCTTCTTCACGAAAATCTAAGCTACCACCATTGACGGATAAAATATGGTTGACACCTTCCATCGTTTCATCTGAATAGCGTCCAAGATAAGTTGCATCCAAGATAAATTTATTGTGAATAATATCTTCCAACTCAGCTGCACGAACATCTGCTGGATTTTTAGGATCCAAAGGATACTTGGTTGGCAGTGCGTGAACAACACCAATTTCACCTTTATAACCTTTATCTTTATATAGCTTGACTGCACGCGCATGAGAAACCATCATATTGTGGTGCGATTGGAAAACTTTGGCAAGGTCGTACTGAATACCTGGAGGGAATTTACCAACCAAATATTGACCATCACCGATTGGTCCAATTTCATTGAAGGTTGTCCAATAGTTTACTTCTGGAAATTCTTCAAAACAGAAGGCAGCATAGTCTACAAAGTGTTCAATATTTTCACGGTTTAAGAAGTCGCCATTTGAGTGGAGAGCTTCTGGTGTGTCAAAGTGATGAAGAGTTACAAAGGGCTCAACATGGCGTTTGTGACACTCTGCAAATAAATTATGATAAAACTCAACACCTTTAGCATTTACTTGACCGTAACCAGTCGGGAAAATACGTGACCAAGCAATAGAAATTCGAATGCCATTGACACCATACTCTTCTGCCAACTTGAGGTCAACTGGGTATCGATTGTAAAAATCACTGGCTGGTTCTGCAGTGTACCAGTAGTTATCTTCAAGATATTTATCCCAAGCTACTGGTCCTTTACCATCAGTATGTGTAGCACCTTCTGCTTGATAAGCAGCTGTTGCGCCACCAAAAATAAAGTCTTTTGGTAATGTTTTTGTCATTTTTTTCACCTATTTCTTGATTTAAATAAAGTAAAAGTGAGAGGAGAGGAGTCAGTGAGCCATCCTTCTCCATCTCACTTCTTGTACCAAGTCACCGAATTGTGACATGAGGAGGTAAAAACAATATCTTTTTACCGACGAATTAACAAGGCGATTAGGAAATTCGCCATAGCGATTTCCGTAACGATAGGAGACTATTTCAGAGTCCCTATTATTAATCGAATTGTGACATGAGGAGGTAAAAACGATATCTTTTTACCAACGAATTAACAAGGCGATTAGGAAATTCGCCATAGCGATTTCCGTAACGATAGGAGACTGTTTTATAGTCCCTATCGTTAATCGAATTGAGCTTGTACGAATGCAAGAGCACCTTTTCCATCACGAGTTAATTTGATGTATTGAGCGCCTTCTGTCTTGGCAAGTTTAATACCAAGTTTATCTGTTTCTGCTTTCATATCTTCAAAGTTTGAAGCAACTTGAGGGGCAAGGATAACTAGATCAAACTCTGGTAACATTTCACGGTGAGCACCATAGCCACCTGCTGCTGCTTTCACAGGGACATTGTATTCTGCTGCTGCCTTATTCAAAGCATTCGCAAGGAGACCACTTGTCCCTCCACCTGCACAGAGAACGAGGACATTTGTTTCTTCAGTGATGGTATTTTGTGCTGCATCGACACCCGCTTTTTCAAGAATAGCATCCGCTTTTGCAGTGTTGAAGTTTGCAGCAACTTTGTCTTTCAATTCATCATTAGATTTACCTGAACGCTCTTCTTCAAGAATTTGTTCATCATATACTTTAAGGAATGGGTAGTAAATGACTACGTCAACCACAATTAGAAGAGCAGCAAGAATGAATGATAGAACTTGGAAGTTCGTACCAAGAACTAGACCCAGTGGAGCTGGAGTTGTCCATGGTAGATTAGCAGTAAATGAGTTCATTCCAAGAGTTTCAATAAAGAATTTAAAGATCCATACGTTTGCAATTGGAGCAAAGATAAATGGAATGAAGAAGATTGGGTTCAATACAAGTGGTGCACCAAACAAGATTGGTTCATTTACACCAAAGAATGTTGGAACTACTGAAGCACGTCCGATTGCACGGTTACGTTTTGATTTTGTTAACCACATGAACATGAAAGGAACAACTAGTGTCGCACCTGTACCACCCATGGTAACGATAAACATTTGTGTACCAGAAGTAAGAATCTTGTCAGCGTGCATACCTTGTTGGAGAAGGTTCAAGTTGACTTCGGCATTGGCATAGGTAATTGCTGCGATAGCAGGTTCAACAATAGATGGACCGTGAATCCCAACAAACCAGAAGAAGGCAAAAGCACCAAAGATAATGGTAATACCAAGATAGCCATCAGCTGCAGAGAATAATGGTGCAAAGAATTTACCGATTGATTCTGCCACACTTGCACCAACAAAATGACGTGCTAATAAGTCAAGAGCATAAAGAGAAACAACAGATAGAGTGAATGGAATCACATCTTTAAAGACTTGTGAGATATTTGGTGGAACTTCGTCAGGCATACGAATAGTGACGTTGTTCTTAACACAAACCTTATAGATTGCTACAGTAACAAAGGCAGCAAGGAAGGCTGAAAGCAAACCTTTTGTCCCCAAGAATCCAGTAGCAAGACCATTTTCGATAGGATCAGCTGCCAACATCAACAAACCAACAATCGCTGCTAACAGTGTTGACATATAGTTGATTTGATTGGTTTTCTCCATGCTACGGTTTACTGAGTCGGTCAATGACTTAGCTGTTGTACCAGCTACCAAGAGAGCCAGAATACCCATAGAATAGCTATAAGGTTTCATCAGAAATGCTACAACTTCATCAGACCATTTAAAGCCCCATGAGTTTGGTACAAAGGCGATTAAGATAAAGATACTTGAGAAGAGAATAACAGGCATACCTGCAATGAAACCATCACGAATAGCACGAAGATAGATATTACGAGATAGTTTCTCAAAGAAAGGTTTTCCTTTCTCAATAAATGCAATTAGTTTATTCATTATTTAACTCCTCTCTTATAAAGTTCGATTAAGTGGTGCATCAAATCTTTTAACAAGACAGTTGTCATCAAGTGGTCTTGGCCATGCATCATGGTCACACTATACGCTAAGTCCTCACCAGAAGCTTCCTTAGTCAATAGACTTGTTTGAGCATGGTGAGCCTCTGCGATACAGCTGCCAGCTTCCTCAACTAGGTTATCGGCTTTTGTAAAATCGCCAGCTTCAGCAGCTTTCAAGGCTTCCAATAGTTTTGAACGAGCATCGCCAGCATAGGCTACGATTTCAAAACCTAACAATGTTACTTCTTCTCTATTCATGATAGAATTCTCCTTATATAGTTTTAAATAAATTTTTATGACAATAAACGTTGGATATGTAGAACTAGATAAACTCGTTCACTTTTATACAAATCAAGACCCGTATATTCCGTAATCACATCATAGATCTTGGAACCAATCTCGAACGCTTTTGGATAGGATCGTTTGATGTGGTCTTCCATATCCAGAAGTGATTGGTTATCATCTCTAGATCTGTCTAAATAATCCAAGAAATAATTCAAATGAATCATAAAACGATCATAGAAATGGTTATTCTCTTTAGTTCGTTGAATTGCATAGTCCGTTAAAACTTCTTCAACATTCCTGAGAATTTCTTTCCTCTTATCAATCGACTCCACAAGTTCCACTTCATTTTCACCTTCGGCATTAATGAAATGATAAGCAATCCGAATAATTTCGTCCTCAGGAAAATGATCTGCTAGCTTCTGGCGGTAAATTTCAAATGCCTCATTTGCAATTTGAAAAGCGACAGGATACTTAGTGGAAATATCTGGCAGATTACTATCCTTGTACCTTCCTTGTGCTAGAGCTTGGTAAGAACAGTAAATATGATCTGTCAAGGTTACGTAGAGATACTCTTGAATCGGATAATGATATTTCTTTGATAGCTTATCAATGATTTCATAAGTCACCGTGATAAAATCAAGCGGAACATCTTTGAGGAGAGCCATAAAGTTTTCTCTGGACTCTTCGGTCTTCATCCGAAAGATTTTCTCAACCTGCTGTTCAGAAATCAAATCTCCCTTCTTCTTTCCAAATGCAATCCCCTTACCAATTACAATCACTTCTTCTCCTTTATCATTCCTGACAAGCGAAACATTATGATTTATTGGATTTAGAATTCGATACATGTCAACCTCCTTTTATATCTTAAAGGTATATGAGTACAAAAAATGACCACAAATGAACTAGAAAATCAGCCGATTTCTAATTCACCTGTGATCATGCCTAATATTACTTAGTAACACTCACCTTGTATTAACTTGTGATTTAATTATAGCACAAGTAAGTTATTTTGTAAACCTTTACATAAAACTTTTTTTAAAATTTTTTTTAGATTCATGTTCCTAACCTAGGAGGACTTGCTTACACGCGTTCTTTCCATGAAGTCGCTGTTGTTTGAAGAACTTTGTTGAGTTCGTCAATATTTTCAAATCCAGTTGTGCGAAGCCATTCACGTGCTGCTTCTTCACCATCTTTGATGTAAGCTTCAACTGATCCAGCCCATGTTGCACGGCCACAAAGAACACCATTGAAGTTTGCACCTGATTCATGGGCAAATACAAGAGTATCTTGGAAAAGTTTAGCTGATACACCAGCACTCAAGTAGATGTATGGCAAGTTAGTTGCTTCATCTTGTGCTTTGAAGAAGGCTGCTGCTTCTTCACGTGTATAAACTACTTCACCTTCAGCGAAACCTTCAACATATTTAATGTTAACAGGAACTTCAACTTTCAATACATCAATGTTAAAGCGTGGGTCTGAGAAGACTTTCATAGCACCAATAACTTTGTGTGGTTTTACTTTCGCATATTCTACAGAACCTGCGTCCGCAATTTTTTCATCGTAAGCAAGGATTTCAAGGAAGAATGGGATATCTTCAGCCACACACTCAGAACCGATGCGTTCGATATAAGCTTGTTTTTCTTGGTTGAGTTCGTCTGAGCTATCTACATCATAGTAAAGCAAGAATTTAACTGCATCTGCACCTTCTTCTTTTATACGTTTTGCAGACCAAACATCCAAGCAGTCTGGCAAGCGTTTTGTGCTTGTTGTGTCATAACCTGTTTTTTCATAAGCAAGGAGAAGACCAGCTTTTTCATCAAGAGCTTTAGTTGCTGGAAGTCCATACTCAGGGTCAAGAAGCATTGATGAAGCGTATTTAGTCAATTCATCTGCTACCAAGACTTTCAGTTCTTCCATTTGAGCCACAGTTGGTTCTTCTGTTTGGTGTTGAGCCATGAGGCGTTTCAAAGCACCACGTTGGTCAAATGCAAGAGCTGAGATGATACCATTTTCATCAGAAAGTTTTTCTAAGCGTGCACGTTTTTGTTCTGTTAAAGCCATTTTATACCTCTTTTACTATTAATTGATCATATAGAGCTTGATAGTTGGCCATGTTGACATGACCAGTCATTTTTTCTTGAGCATTGAGCATACCAAGGACATTTGCCTTGATGAGTAATTCTGCATCCGATTCTTTGTGAAGAAGCCCTGAAGAAATTCCAGCAACTGTAGAATCTCCAGATCCAACAGGATTGACCACCTGAATTCTAGGAATATCTACCTTGTAGAAAGTGTCACCATGTTTGGCAAAGGCACCGTTGGCACCAAGTGAAACGATAATCCATTCAATACCTGCAAACAAAGGTTCTTGAAGGACTTCTTTTAATTCATGCAAATCCTCAGAAACTTCTCTTCCTAGAAGTTGAGACAATTCCTCATTATTTGGTTTGATGACTGTTGGTTTATGTGGTGATTCAAGAACCGCCTGAAGTGCTGCACCAGAGCAGTCCAAGACAACAGGCTTGCCAGCTTGATTAGCAAGTTCTACCAAGCTCGCATAGTAATCAACTGGAAGACCAGCTGGCAGACTACCTGAGATAGCTACTACTTCAACTGACTCCAAGAGTTTCTTGAAATGTTCCAAAAAGTCTTGACCTTCCTGTTCCAATACTTCAGGACCTTTTTCAAGAACTTCTGTTTGGTTGTCTCCGTGAAGAATAGCGATACAGTTACGAGTTTCTCCCTGAATTGAGAAGAAATCTTTCTTTACTTGATCATCGATATGTTCAACCAAAAACTCACCATGTTTACCACCCACTAAACCAGTAGCAAGAACAGAATCCCCAAATTCTGAAAGTACTCGGGTAACATTGAGTCCCTTACCACCAGCCGTTTTGGTTACATCCACCACACGATTGACAGTATCAATCTTCAACTCATCCAAAGGATAGGAAATATCAATGGATGGGTTCATTGTGACTGTTAAAATCATAGGTCACCTCTTAGTCGTGGTATTCTCCGCGATCCCATTTTTCAAGGAATTCAGTGAAGAAGTTTGCGTCTGTTTGTTGAGCATTGTGACTTTCAACGTGTTCAATTTTCGCAATCAATTTTTTGTTTTCTTCAGATGGTTTGTATTCAGCATGGATGAAAGCTTCGATGATATCACACATGAGCAATTCACCAGTAATCTTACCACCAAAACCGATAACGTTAGCGTTCAATTGCTCTTTAGCATAAAGGGCTGTTGTCATATCACGAACCAAGGCAGAACGGACACCTGGAACTTTATTTACAGCATTGTTGATACCAACACCAGTACCACAGATACATACTCCAAGATCAGCTTGACCACTAGTTACAGCTTCCCCTACTTTTTTACCAAAGATTGGGTAGTGAGTACGTGTATGGTCATATGTACCAAAGTCAATAACTTCATATCCTTTTGATTTCAAAAATTCTGAAACCGCCATTTTCTCATCTGTTACGATGTGGTCACATCCAATTGCAATTCTCATTTTTAACTTACCTTTCTTACTGTAATCTAATTAGCACATTTTGTTCAACATGTCGACACGAATTTGGTGACGTCCACCATCGTATTTACCGTTAACAAATCCTTTAGCAATGTTTTTAGCCAATTCATCACCAACAAGTTGTGCACCCATAGTGATCATACGTGAGTTGTTGTGGCCACGAGTCATATAAGCTGAACGTTCGTCAGAAACTTCTGCAGCAACCATTCCTTTGATTTTTGTTGCGACCATAAATGGACCCGCTCCATAAGCATCAATCACGATACCAAGGTTTTGTTCTTCTTTGTTTACTTCTGCAGCAACAGCAAGAGTCACATCAACAAAGTCTTGACCTTCAGCTGTAACATCCACAACGTGGAAGTTTTCTTTTTCCAAGAAGTCTTTCACAACTTCTTTCAATCTCAAACCTGCAGCATCTGCACCGATAACAATAGACATATTGTATACTCCTTTTTATTTTTCTAGGCTAGTAAAGACTTTTATAGCTAGCAGTTTACCTACAAAAGACTTTCTAGCAGTTTATTGACAAATTAGATTGAATGAGATGAATGACACCTTATTCAAGTTTAGGAAATCAGTTTCCTAGAAAAAATCCTTCTCCACGAAAGAAAATATAACAAGTGATTATTTGTTTGTTACAAACATCATTTGTTGCTTACAAACATAATATACTCCTATTTCTAGAAAAAGTCAACAGTTAGTGTTTGTTTTTATGTTTTATTTTTTAACTAAAAAATTTCGATGTCAAAACCAATTTGATCCACTTGACCAGGTTCTAGGAGGCGAACATTCTTCTTATCTTCTAGATGATCTCCTTCTTCAAGGGATGTTGACAAGCCAGACCATGGTTCAAAAGCAATGAAAGGTCCTTTATTCAAAGTTGACCAGATGATGAGATTTGGAAACTCTGCAAAGTGCACTTTCAATCCCTTATCATGTTTACGAGAACGAAGTGCAATTGTTCTAGATTGCAATTCATCTAAGGTAACTGCATCTGTACTGAAAAGATCATAGCTGAGGTCTAATTCTTTTTGACCTTCTAGCCATGGACTTCTATCTTGGAAATCCAACATACCTGTTTCTGGGAAAGGACGTGGAACAGAGCAAGTCTCTTCTTTTTCAAACTCTAGATAATAATCTTCATAGACTTCATCATCAAGTAGAGGACAATTAAAGCCTGGATGTCCACCAATAAAGTAAGGCATGACCTTGCTAGTTTCTTTATTAAATATTTTGTATTGAGTTCGTACTGTCTTGCCGGTAAGGATATAAGTGATTTCTAGGCGGAAATGATATGGGTAGTTCTGATAGCTATTTTCATCGTCTTCAATTGCAAAAGTTACACTATTATCTGTCTGTTCAACTAAGTCAAATTCTTTCTTGCGGACCAGACCATGACGAGGAATCTTTCCTTTACTTTCTTTCCCTTTCTCATCTATATAGAAGGCTGTATCCTCCCTCAATGAACCACAAATGGGAAAGAGAACAGGAGCTTGTCCACTCCAATAAGTAGCATCTCCTTGCCACAAATACTCAAGACCTTCAGCATCTTTTATAGAAGACAGAGCTCCACCAAAACTGTTAAATTGAACACTTAATTGTTCTGATTTTAATTCAATTACCATTATTTTCTCCGATTTCTTGATAGTTTATAAAAAACTAGGCTGTCACTCCTAATGGTATGACAACCTAGTTTCAACAATTTACACTCTGCGAAAATCCAATTCAAACTTCGTCAGCGTCGCCTTGCCGTACTTTAGTACAGCCTGCGGCTAGCTTCCTAGTTTGCTCTTTGATTTTCATTGAGCTTACATTTTATAGGAGCGCATTATTTTGCTTTTGCTGCGTACTCTTCATTACGTTTGATCATTTGTTTTCTGTACCAAGCAAAGATACCGATATAGAATACAAGGAAGACTACTGCACCAAGGATTGCTTTGATATCACCAGTTGTAGTGTTACCAATTGTCCAACCAAGAAGTTTTTCGATTGGTCCTTCAAGAGTTGAGTGAGTAATCAATTGAGTTTCACTCACACCTGCTGGGAAGGCACCTACACCTTTAGCAAGTTCTGTTGCAAATGGTGCGATAAGTGTACCTGAAAGAAGGAAGAGTGGCAACAAGAGTGTTCCGAAGATAATCATACGGAGCAATTTACCACGTGTTACAACCAAGAGAGCTGGAGTAACACCCATTGCGATGATACCTGCAAGTGGCAAGATACCATTTCCGACTTTTGAAAGAAGCACTGCTTCAATCAACATGATTGGTGCAAGTACGTTGGCACAAGCCCAGATTTCAGCACGACCAGCGATGAATGGCCAGTCAAGACCGATATTGAATTTACGTCCTTGAAGACGTTTAGTAGCAACGTTTGTAATACCTTGTGAAAGAGGTTCTACAGCGGCGATGAACCATGAACCAATAAGTGAGAAGAGTTCCAAAGATACACCGGCAGTCAAACCAAGAGACAACCATCCTTTGATAACAAGACGCCATTTATCTGCATCTGCAACCCCTTCAATTGGATGTGGAGTTCCCATAATACCGATTACAATACCAAGAATGAAACCTATAAAGAATTTAGATCCCCAGAAACCGATTTTCTTGTTCAATTTAGCAGCATCAAAGTCATATTTATCAAGACCTGGGAAGAATTTTTCAAAAATCTTATCCAAAACCATGATAACTGGGTTCATCATGTAGTTCATGTGAGTTGAAGTCATTGGAGATGAACTTGGAGCGTTAAGAAGGTCATCAAATGTAGGTTTCATCAAGTCAGAGTTGATGATTTTAAGAACCCCAACAAGTACAATAGCTGCTGTAGCAATCAAGAGTGAAACCCCTTGGCTCACACCGTTGTTGTCTGCATACCATTTAATCAAAAGACCTGTGATAGACAAGTGCCAGATATCGAAGATATCAACGTCAAGTGTATCTGTTTTCTTCATAGCAAGCATCACTACGTTGACAATCAACATGATGAGCAAGAAGTAAAGTGTCCAAGCAGAACCCCAAGTGATTGTAGCAAGTGGTGCCCAACCAACGTCGGTAATACTCAATTGAATACCAGTATTTTCAACGAATTTTGCAAGTGATGCTGAGAAAGCACCATTTAGCATACCGATGATAGCACCGATACCAGTAAGAGCGATGGCAAGTTTGATACCACCTTCAAGAGCTTTGGAGAATTTCACTCCAAAAAGTAAAGCCAATACTGTCAAAATGATCAACATGATAACAGGACCACCCATATCTAAGACGGGTGTAAAGACCTTTTTGATTAGGTCAAAGATTGCATCCATAACAGTTCCTCCCTTTTTTATGTTATATGAATGTTAACAAATTAAAATTAGCTTAATCCGTGTTCTTTGATAGCTGCTTCAATATTATCAAATACTGGAGCACTCATAGCTGGGATACGGAATAAGATTGGTCCAGCTTCTATAACTGGAATACCTGGTTCAAAACCAAGATCTGTCGCAGCAATTGGTGTAAAGATGTCATAACCTTTGATAAGGTCTTCGTTGACGTCTTTTACCATAACTGCATCACAGTGAACATCAAAACCGCGGTTTGAAAGTTCTTCTTCAAGAGCACTTTTAATTTGGTGGCTTGAGTTAACACCTGCACCGCAGGCAGCAAGAATTTTAATCATATGGATTTCCTCCGATTTAATATTTTTAATAGACAAGATTAAGCAATTGCTTCAGCAATATAAGCATAGAGGGCTTCTGGTTCAGAAATTTTTGATAGGTCTTCAAGATGACTATTTCCAGTAAAGAAGTCCATCAACTGAGCAAGAATGTTCGTTTGACTTGAACTTGAGTTATTAATGATAAAGAAGAGTAAGGATACTTCTACTTCCTTATCTGGTGCAATCATATTGTGGAAGGTCACTGGATTATCTAATCGAACGACCACAACTTTTTCAGCTAGATTATGAACAATATCTGTATGAGGAATAGCCACATTCGGCAAATCCTTACCCAAAAATTCCATATCTAAGCCAGTTGGAAATGACTTTTCACGCGTGATCAGGGCTTCACGATAGGTCGGAGTCACGATTTCTCGTTCTTCCAATAAAGTTGCGACCTGATCAAAGAGATGTTCTTGATTATCCGCTTCTAAGCAAAACACAAGGTTTTTGTCAAAGAAATGATCTAATCCCATAAGGTTTTCCCTTCTTTCCATTAACTTTATGCTATAAGTATAACACTATATGAAATCGTTGTCAATATTTTTTTGTTGTTTTTTGTCCTTTTTTTGATTATTTTGTTTATTTTTTTATCTTTACAATCAAAACAAACATTTAAAACAAACACTTTAAACGATTTAATCCTATTATAAATGCAAAAAACAGGCCTATTTAAGCCTGTTTTACTATTGATTCTTATGTAAATTTCCTGTGAACAAGAAAAACAATTATGATAACTTATTCTTCATCCATGCTCAAGACGCTAAGGAAGGCTTCTTGTGGAACTTCTACTGATCCAATAGCTTTCATGCGTTTCTTACCAGCTTTTTGTTTTTCAAGGAGTTTGCGTTTACGAGAAACGTCACCACCGTAACACTTAGCAAGTACGTTCTTACGAAGGGCCTTGATATCCGTACGAGCAACGATTTTGTGTCCAATAGCTGCTTGAATTGGCACCTCAAATTGTTGGCGAGGGATGATTTTCTTAAGCTTATCAACGATGAGTTTTCCGCGTTCGTAGGCAAAGTCCTTGTGAACGATAAAGCTAAGGGCATCCACCTTGTCTCCATTGAGAAGGATGTCCATTTTGACCAGCTTAGAGGGGCGATACTCTGACAATTCATAGTCAAAGCTTGCATAACCGCGAGTTGAAGACTTAAGCTTATCAAAGAAGTCAAAGACGATTTCAGCCAGTGGAATTTGATAGATAACATTGACACGGTTATCATCGATATAATCCATCGTCACAAAGTCCCCACGCTTGCGCTGAGCTAGCTCCATCACTGCTCCAACAAACTCTTGCGGTACCATGATTTGCGCTTTAACATATGGCTCCTCAATGGTCGCAATCTTAGTTGGGTCTGGGAACTCAGATGGGTTAGACACATCCATAGACTCGCCGTCGGTCAAGTTGACCTTATAGATAACAGATGGAGCTGTCATGATGAGGTCAATGTTGAACTCACGTTCCAAACGCTCTTGGATAACATCCATATGGAGAAGTCCAAGGAAACCACAACGGAAACCAAATCCAAGTGCCTGAGATGTTTCTGGTTCAAATTGGAGACTAGCATCATTCAGTTGCAATTTTTCAAGGGCTTCACGTAGGTCATTGTACTTGTTTGACTCGATAGGATATAGACCCGCAAAGACCATAGGATTCATCTGCTTGTAGCCATGTAAGGGCTCAGCCGCAGGATTGGTTGCCAAGGTAACGGTATCACCCACACGAGTATCCTGAACCGTCTTAATAGAAGCTGCAATATAACCAACGTCCCCAGTCGCAAGGAAATCACGACCAACTGCTTTGGGTGTAAAGATACCGACTTCCGTAACATCAAAAGTCTTGCCATTGCTCATAAGCTGAATCTTATCGCCAGGTTTGACCACCCCATCCATGACACGCACTTGAAGAATAACCCCACGGTAAGCATCGTAAACAGAATCGAAAATCAAAGCCTTAAGCGGCGCCGTCACATCACCCGTTGGCGCTGGCACTTTTTCTACGATTTGCTCGAGAATTTCTTCAATACCAATTCCAGCCTTTGCTGAAGCCAATACTGCTTCACTAGAATCTAAACCAATGACATCCTCAATCTCTGTACGAACTCGCTCTGGATCTGCTGCCGGTAGGTCAATCTTATTAATGACTGGCATGATTTCCAAATCATTGTCCAAGGCTAAATAAACATTAGCAAGTGTTTGTGCCTCAATCCCTTGAGCTGCATCGACCACTAAAATAGCACCTTCACAGGCAGCCAAGGAACGTGAAACTTCATAGGTGAAGTCTACGTGTCCAGGTGTGTCAATCAAGTGGAAAATGTAAGTCTCTCCGTCTTTTGCAGTATAATTAAGCTCAATAGCATTAAGTTTGATGGTAATCCCACGTTCACGCTCCAAATCCATGCTATCTAAAAGCTGAGCCTGCATTTCTCGGCTTGAAACAGTCTCTGTTTTTTCCAAAATGCGGTCTGCTAGGGTTGACTTGCCATGGTCAATATGGGCGATAATGGAGAAGTTACGAATCTTCTCCTGTCGTTTTTTTAAATCTTCTAAGTTCATGATTCTCTTCCTTTCAGGGTATCTATTAATTATAAATTGTTTTTAACATTTTGACAAGACCATACCCTGTAAGGAGTACTAATCTTCGGCAACAAAGCCATCACTTTCGACAATGTAATGTTCTGTCATTCCGTTCTCTGTAAAGACAATCCCATGAAGGACACCACCATAAACAGCTCCTCCATCCATTCCAATCTTGCCATCTTCTGTAGTCCAAAGCTCAGCTGTACCACGCACTTGCTTCAACAAACCATAGACCGGTGTATGGCCAAAGACAATGATTTTTCCAGTATGATTTTCTGCTTCATGGAATGGTTTTCTGAGCCAGACTTTCTTGTAATCTGTGGTTTCATGCCAGTCGTCTAAGGTCAAATCAATACCTGCGTGCACAAAGATATACTTGTCTGTCTCTACCACAAATGGCATTTGACGAATAAATTCGACCAAGTCTGCTGCTTCAGTAGCAACACGCTTGGCATCTTCTACTCCATCAACCGGTGCATCCAAGGGACGACCTAGGATAGAGTTAATGGTTGTATCTCCACCATTTCGACGATAATGGTCATAACTTTCTTCTGGGTTATCGAGCCAAGTTAAAAACATATACTCGTGGTTTCCTGACAAACAGATAGCCCCTTGATTGTCCACCAAGTCCTTGACCATTTCAAGAACACGGCGACTATCTTCACCACGGTCAATCAAATCCCCTAGAAAGAGCAACTGGGTCTGACCATCCCATGTTTTGAGAAGGTCTTCTAGCATCGCTGCTTTTCCATGAACATCTCCAATTACATAATAGTCTGTCATCTTATTTCTCCCTGTTTCTCAACAATTCTCTGGCTTGCGTCAGAGCTGCTTCTGTCACATCATCACCTGCCAACATCTTGGCAACTTCCTCCACTCGCTCTTCGACCGTCAAAAGACGAACAGTCGAAACCGTTGAATGGTCATTGCTAATCTTCTCAATAAAGAATTGATAATCCGCAATCGCAATCACTTGTGGCAAATGGGAAATAGCCAGAACCTGCCCATGTTGGCCAATCTTGTGAATCTTCTGTGCAATGGCCTGAGCTACACGGCCTGAAACTCCCGTATCCACCTCATCAAAGACAATACTTGTCTTGCCCTCTTTACGAGAAAAGGCAGACTTAATGGCTAGCATGAGACGAGATAATTCCCCACCAGATGCAACCTTGACCAAGGGTTTAAAGTCTTCACCAGGGTTGGTTGAAATATAAAACTCAACCATTTCATTTCCCTCACGACTGAATTTGCTCTTGCTAAAACGAACCTGAAACTGGGCTTTTTCCATATAAAGATCTTGTAGTTCTTGTTTAATCTCAGCTTCAAGCTGCTGAGCTAAGTCATGACGAGCAGAGGCAAGTTGACCTGCCAAATCGACAAGATTGACTTCCAATTTCTTAAGCTCTGCTTCCATGTCCTCAGATGAAAGGTTATTTCCTGTCAAGAGATTGTATTCTTCCATAATCTTGGCAAAATAAAGCAAGACATCGTCTACAGTCCCACCATACTTACGGGTAATGGTATGAAGGAGGTCCAAACGATTTTCAACCTGCATAAGACGATTGCCGTCAAAATCAAGGTCCTCAATAATAGCTTCCAAACGTTTGCTAATGTCTTCTAATACATAGTAGGTCTCAGACAAAGAGCTTGAAATTTCACGGTATTCAGGGTCATACTCTTCGACACTTTCCATGTCATTCATGGCTGAACGAACATTGGCTAGACTTGAAAAGTCTTCATTGTCCAACATACTGTAGGCATTGGTCAGCGTATCCGCAATATTTTTATGATTGAGAAGTTTATCACGCTCTTGATTGAGAGCCAGGTCTTCTCCAGCCTGCAAGTTTGCAGCCTCAATCTCTGCCATTTGAAATTCCAACATTTCGATACGTGCCTTGTGTTCCTGCTGGTTTTTCTTGACTTCTAGAACCTGCTTACGCATTTTTCGATAAGCATCAAAACTCGTTTGATAGGTTTCTTTCAAGGCCCAAAAGGCTGTATCACCAAATTCATCCAACATCTGGATATGCAGTTGGGGACGCATTAATTCCTCTTGGTCATGCTGACCATGAATATCTACTAGATGTTGTCCAATAGCACGCAAAACAGACAGATTAACCATCTGGCCATTCACACGGCTAATACTACGACCATTTTGCAGAATTTCTCGACGGATGATAATTTCATCACCCAATTCCAAACCTTGCTCATCAAAAATTTCCTGCAAAAGGCGACTATTCTCAACTGAGAAAAGCCCCTCAATCTCTGCCTTTAGCGCACCATGACGAATAACATCTGTCGTAGCACGAGCTCCCAACATCATATTCATGGCATCAATGATAATCGACTTCCCTGCACCCGTTTCACCAGTCAGAACAGTCATTCCCTTTTCAAAATTGAAGGAGATAGCCTCAATAATGGCAAAGTTTTTTATCGAAATTTCAAGTAACATATAGACCTACCAATTTTTTACTTGTTCAAAGATTTCCTCAGCTAGACTTTCACTTCTGGCAATGACTAAAATCGAGCTATCATCAGCTAAACAGCTAAAAATCTTATCCGCAAAAGTCTCGATTAACTGAGCTTTTACAAAAGCTGTATTTCCTGGAATAACTTGGAGATTGATCATCTTGTCCATCAATTCAGCTGACTCAATATTGTCTTCAGCCAGTTGCAAACTTTTTACGATTGATTTTGGCAATTCGTAGACATAGGTGTTGTCTTTCAAAGGAATTTTGACAATGCCTAGCTCTTTGATATCCCGTGATACTGTTGCCTGAGTGGCAGTGATCCCTGCCTCTTTCAAATGTTCTACAATTTCTTCTTGTGTACCGATTTGATAATCTGTCACAAATCGTCTAATTTTTTCAAGTCTCTCTTTTTTATTCATTTTTAAATTGACTATGCGCCCTCTCTACTACTTCTTCAATTTCAGCAAGAACCTGATTGCTTGCTGACTCTTCTTTTTTCAAATACGCTAAAAACTCAATATTTCCATGTCCACCTTGGATAGGAGAAAAATCCAAACCAAGAACTGAAAAGCCTTCCTCTACTGCCATAGCTGTGACAGATTCAAGAACATTCTGATGGACTTTGGCATCGCGAATAATTCCATTTTTCCCAATCTGCTCACGTCCTGCCTCAAACTGAGGCTTAACCAAAGCCACAACCTGACCCTGATTGGCCAACACACGGTGCAAGGCCGGCAAAATAAGACTGAGGGAAATGAAACTCACATCAATACTGGCAAAGATCGGTTCCTGCTCGAAATCAGTCTTTTCAGCATAGCGGAAATTGAACTGCTCCATACTGACAACTCGTGGGTCTTGGCGTAGTTTCCAAGCCAACTGATTGGTACCAACATCAACTGCAAAGACTAACTCAGCACCATTTTGCAACATGACATCGGTAAAGCCACCAGTAGAGGCCCCGATATCAATCGTGGTCGCCCCATCCACTGACAAATCAAAGACTTGCAAGGCCTTTTCCAGTTTTAAACCGCCGCGGCTGACATACTTGAGTTTTTCACCCTTAAGTTTTAGCTCAGTGTCGTCTGGGATTTTCTCTCCTGGTTTGTCAAAACGTTCTCCATTAAGGATTGCTACGACTAGGCCAGCCATTACACCACGCTTGGCCTGCTCTCTCGTTTCAAACAAGCCCTGTTTATAAGCTAGTACATCCACTCTTTCCTTAGCCATTGATTCTCAAACTTTCTACTACTTCTACAATCGATTCTATCTCAAAGAGAACCTGCTGAGCAATTTCTTCCAATTTTTCATTTGCTTGATCCAAGGTTTGGTTACAAAAGGCAATGGACTCTTCCAAGCCCAACAAGGCTGGATAGGTTGATTTTTCAGCCTGCAAATCCTTTTGAGGCGTCTTGCCGATTTCCTCAAAACTAGCGGTCACATCCAGTACATCGTCCCTGACCTGAAAAGCAAGCCCAATCAATTCACCCACAGTTTTCAGCTTCACCTGCATTTCAGGTGACAATTCTGCTATGATAGCAGCTGCTTGGAAGGGATAAGCTAGTAGTTTGCCAGTCTTATTAGCATGAATGGTCTGAAGTTCTTCCAAAGACAAATGCTGGTGTTCACCCTCCATGTCCAAAACCTGGCCTGCTACCATGCCCAGACTTCCTGAAGCTAGGGATAAGTTGGCAATCAAGTCAACCTTGATCTGACTTGGCAAATCTGCCTGCGCTATCAAGGCGTAAGGATCTAGGAATAAAGCATCTCCAGCCAAAATCGCCATAGCTTCGCCGAATTTCTTATGATTTGTCAAGCGTCCCCGACGGTAATCATCATCATCCATAGCTGGAAGATCATCATGAATCAAGCTCCCTGTATGAATCATTTCCAAGGCCGCAGCTACCTGCGCGTGAGCAGGTTTGATGGCAATATGCAAGGCTTCCAACACTTCTAACAGAAGAAAAGGTCGAATACGCTTGCCACCAGCATGAATGGAATAGAGAACAGACTCTCGCAAACTAGAGGCAAACTGCTGGTCTCCATAAAAGTCTTCTAAGGCTGACTCGACAAGAGCTAATTTTTCTTGCTTCTTCATTCAAAATCACTTTCTGTTCCGTCTTCTTGCATGACCTTGACCAAGGTCTTTTCAGCCTTGTCCAGCGTCGCTTGGAGCTCTTTTGACAAGACCATGCCCTTTTGAAAGGCAGCAATCGCATCTTCTAGAGCAATTTCACCATTTTCCAAACTTTGGACAATAGTCTCCAGTTCTGCTAGATTATCCTCAAATTTCTTTTGTTTTGACATCTTTAACCTCTAATTCTACTCGACCATCTCGCATCAAAAGCGTCACTTGGTCTTTTTTCTTCAAACTCTCAACCGAATCTACAACGGACTCTTCTTTCTTGACAATAGCATAGCCACGCGCCACGATTCGACTGGTATCCAACATCAGCAAGGCTTCCGAAAGTCGCTTGACTTCAGCAACCTTGGCATCATAAACCAGCGCCATTTGGCTACGTAGGAGCTTATCCAATTGTACAAGCCGATCCTGATAACGTTGGATTTTAGTAACAGGCGATAATTGGACTAGTCGATGCGTCCTTGCTTGTACTATCTGTTTGTTATCAGAAATCCGTGTTCGCAAACTTTGTTTCAAACGCAATTGCAGTTGATCCAAGCGTTGCAAATAACCATCATACAAGCGCTCTGGTTGTCTAAAAATAACAGACTGACTGCATTTTTTCAAAGCTTCTTGTTTCTTAGATAGGACATTTCGGACTGCTGTTGCCATCCGTTTTTCCTGATTTTGCAAATGAGCTAATAGATCCAACTTGGTCACAGGCGTTGCCAGTTCAGCTGCAGCTGTTGGAGTCGCAGCCCTTCTATCTGCCACAAAATCCGCCAAGGTCACATCTGTCTCATGCCCCACACTAGAAATAACTGGCAGACGAGATTCAAAAATAGCCCGCACCACAATTTCTTCGTTAAAGGCCCAGAGATCCTCGATGGAACCACCACCACGACCAATAATGAGCAAGTCCAAATCGTCACGTTCATTAGCACGCGAAATATTTCGAGCAATTTCCTCCGCAGCCCCTTCACCTTGAACCTTGGTCGGATAGAGAAGAATGTCCACACCTGGGAATCGCCTGCTGACGGTCGTGATAATATCTCGAATAACGGCTCCACTACGACTGGTTACCACACCAATTCTCTTAGAAAATTGGGGCAGAGGTTGCTTGAAGCGTTCTTGAAACAGGCCTTCTTCTGTTAGTTTTTTCTTGAGTTGTTCAAACTGAATCGCAAGCGCACCAACTCCATCAGGCTCTGCCTTTTCAATGATGATGGAGTAGCTACCACTTGGTTCATAGACCTGCACACGCCCAATCACATTGATTTTCATCCCTTCTTCCAGGTCGAAACCTAATTTCTGATAAATTCCAGACCAGATGGTCGCTTGAATAACTGCATGGTCATCCTTTAGGGAGAAATATTGGTGAGTAGGTCGTTTACGAAAATTGGAAACTTGACCAGTTAAATAGACCCGTTCCAAGTAAGGGTCTTTATCGAATTTCATTTTCAGATACTTGGTCAAAGTTGTTACCGATAAATACTTTTCCATCTCCACCTACTATTCATTTTCTTGCTCTTTCATGGGTATTATTATACCAAAAATATGCCTAAAAATCTCCATTTATGTACCATTATGAGGGAAAAATAAAAAAAGGAGGCAAGGCCTCCACATCTGTTTATTTGCTGTTTCGTGCTTCTTCCAAAATCTTTGCAATCTTGGTTGTCAAAAGGTCGATAGCCACTGTATTGCTGACTCCCTCAGGAATGACGATATCAGCATAACGCTTGGTTGGTTCGATAAACTGATGGTACATAGGTTTGACCACACCTAAATACTGGTCAATAACGCTATCCAAACTACGGCCACGCTCTTCCATATCACGCTTGATCCGACGAATAATACGCACATCATCATCCGTATCCACAAAAATCTTGATATCCATCAAATCACGCAGACGCTTGTCTTCCAAGACCAAAATCCCCTCAACGATAAAGACATCTTGAGGTTCTTGACGATAGGTCTTGCTACTTCGTGTATGCTCTGTATAGTCATAAGTCGGAATGTCCACCGGACGCCCTGCCAACAATTCCTTAATCTGCTCAATCATCAAGTCTGTATCAAAGGCAAAAGGATGGTCATAGTTGGTTTTGACACGCTCTTCAAAGGTCAAATGAGACTGATCCTTATAGTATGAATCATGCTCAATCATGGAAATCTTTTCATCAGGAAAATGCGATAAAATGGCTCTTGAAACACTGGTCTTACCTCCACCAGAACCACCTGTCACTCCGATAATGATTGGTCTATTTTGCATGCTATCCTCCGTTTTTTTATCCGTGGTCTATTCTATCACATTTTTTACAAAATTTATAGTCTGATTTGGATAGTCTAGGGGAAACAACACTCCCTACACCTCAGTTAGACTAGCTAAAAACCTTCCTTGGCTTGTAGAGATTGTCCCGTTTTTCTAGAATGGCTAACAATTTATCTTCTTCAAAAGCAGCTAATTCTTGTTCTGTTTGTTCGAGCTCTATAAAACGACCAAAGCGTACTTCTGTAGCCTCTTCTGGAGTTAGTAAAACTTTGACGAGGTCTCCTGTCCCAATCTCTAGAGGATGGAGAAAGTCCAGTTGACCAATCTCCACTCTTTCAGCAATTTCTTCCAATGTAAGAGCATCTTCAAGCTGTAGACCGGCTGCACTAGTACGAGTTAACTGAGACATATGAGCCGCAAAGCCAAGCTTCTCTCCCAAATCTACTGACAAGGTACGAATATAGGTTCCCTTACTGCATTTTACACGGAAAGTAAAGCGTGCAAGTTCGTCCTCATAAGAAATCGGACTTGTTCGTTCAAATTGATAAATGGTTACTTGACGTTCTGGACGCTCCACTTCCTGACCAGCACGCGCATACTCATAAAGCTTGCGACCATTGACCTTTACAGCCGAATACATAGGCGGAATCTGAGTAATAGGCCCAGTCAAGCTAGCGATTGCTTCATCAACAAGATTTTCATCCAAGGGAGATAAAACAGGTGTCTCTGCGACCACTTCCCCACTAGCATCCTCAGTCGTCGTGGAATAGCCCAGAGTGATTTCCCCCTCATAGACCTTACCCTCGTCCTGCATAAACTCGACCATGCGTGTCGCCTTGCCAACAGCAATGGGCAAAACACCCACCACATCCGGATCCAAGGTCCCACCATGACCGATTTTCTTAGTTCCCAAAATCTTACGCAGTTTAAAAACCGCATCATGCGAGGTCATGCCCGCTTCTTTTTTTAAGTTGATAATACCGTTCATATTTGCTTTCTAATTCCCTTTTCACTTTACATCAACATATTCTATCTTAGACAGATTTTAAAACTATATCAGCTCATTTTTCTAAATACTTCCTAGCTTCCTGAACATAGAAAAGCTCTGGATTTTCATGGGCGATACTTTCAAACAAACTACGGGCACGAGCTTCATCTCCTTTTAATTGGGCATTGAGAGCGCCGTAATAAGAAAACACGATTCGAGCTAGCTTACTTTCTGGTTCAGTAATGTCGAAGTAGTCGTTCGCTTCTTTATTGAACACAATATCTTTTATGGCTTGGGCTTGAGCAACAAGTGTAGCTTTGCCTCCTTTAAAATCTGGTGCCTTGGACAATTGTTCCTCAAAGAAAGCAATATCTTGCGCATCTTGAAGATGAATGGAAACTGTTAATAGTTCAAAGCTTGATATTAAAAACGCAGGGGTTCTGAATCTCTTCCAAATTTTTTTCAAATCATATTTGGACATTTTTTCCTTGGCAGCTTGAAAATCTCCTTTTAAATAAGCCACTCGACCTTGGATAATTTGGTAATTCTCACGATATGTTGCCCTAAAGGGCTTAATAGATTTTTCTGATTGAACTCTTAACATGTCTTCATATAGCTTAAGATCAATAGAATCGTGTAACACTAGAACAATAACTTTGCTTAGGACAAAACGTAGGTATAAGATCCAGATGATTAGAAGCCACATTAGTGAAACAAAAATCAGCCCGAAAATTTTTGTAGCAGGTTGATAAACTAAAAAAACTCCTATGGCTCCAATAGATATTGATACAACTGCACTAATTTGAATAATAGTCTCAATTTGTAGAAGAATATTCTCTGTCGCCCTACTTACTATTTTTTTTACTAATTTCATATATTACTCTCATTTCACTAATTCTAAATATTTCCTAGCTTCCTGAACATAAAAGAGTTCTGGATTTTCATGGGAGATACTTTCAAACAAACTACGGGCACGTTCTTCATCTCCTTTTAATTGGGCATTGAGGGCGCCATAATAAGAAAACACGATTCGAGCTAACTTACTTTCTGGTTCAGTAGTGTCAAAGTAGTCGTTCGCTTCTTTATTGAACACAATATCTTTTATGGCTTGAGTTTGTGCAACGAGTTTAGCTTTGCCTCCTTTAAAATCTGGCGCCTTGGACAATTGTTCCTCAAAGAAAGCAATATCTTGCGCATCTTGAAGATGGAGAGAAACTTTTAATAGTTCAAAGCTTGATATTAAAAATGTATAGTTTCTTAATCTACCCCAAATTTTTTTCAAGTCATATTTGGACATATTTTCCTTAGCTGATTGAAAATCTCCTTTTAGATAAGCCACTTGTCCCTGAATAAATTGAAAATATTCTTGATACGTTGCCCTATAAATCTTAATCGATTTCTCAGATTGAACCCTAAACATGTCTTCATAGAGTTTAATATTAATAGCATCATTTAAGATTAGATAAACAACTTTGCTAGATACAAATCTTAAATAAAATACAAAGACAAGAGCAAAAAAGTCAATAACTAATAATATGAGTCCCAATATTTCCAAATTGCTTTGAAATACTAAAAATACTGCCATCGCATCAACAACTAAGACTAAAAATACGCAAATTAGAATAACCCTATCAAGTTGTAAAAGAGTGTTTTCTGTCGCCGAACCAACTATTTTTTTTACTAATCTCATATATTACTCTCATTTCACTGATTCTAAATATTTCTTCGCTTCCTGCACATAGAAAAGCTCTGAGTTTTCATGTGCTATGCTTTCAAACAAACTACGAGCACGAGCCTCATCTCCTTTTAGCTGGGCATTGAGAGCGCCGTAATAAGAAAACATGATTCGAGCTAGCTTACTTTCTGGCTCAGTAATGTCAAAGTAGTCGTTTGATATTTTATTGCAATAGATATCAACAATAGCCTTTAAACTCAAAATTTCTTCCTGATATTTAAAAATTTTTGATTGAAAGTTACTTGTTAGACCTTCAATTTCTACCATCAATTCTTGCAATTCCATACAATCATTCAAATGAACCAAGTTTAGGATACTATAATACTTGATATTAAAAACATAGTACAGATTTTGGGATTTTTTTAGATTACTATTTTTTATTTTATTCAGCAATTCTAAACTATCTTGGAATAGTCCTCTATAAAAGGATACTTTTGCATTTGCCAAATATTTGGGAAGAATCTGAACATTTCTATTTAAAGAATTTGCATCAGCTCTAGCAACTATATCCTGATACTTTGCTAAATTGATATCTTGAGATAAAATATCAATTAAAACCTTATCAAGTAATAGTTTAGATAGAAGAATAAACAATATAAGAAGGACAAGAAATAATGTTAATACCTTTGTGTAAGTGGTCGATGAATGGTTAAAAATATAGACATAAGCAATTACTGTTGAAAACACTAAAAAATACAGCAAATATTTAAATATAATTTTAAGAAAAATTAATTCTATTTTATCAGCTGACCATGTTCTAATAATTTCTATAGCTCTTTTCATATAACACTCCATAACTAGTTATTAAATAACGCAGTAATTCCTACAAATAATGCAGCTACAGCAGTTGCTGCCTCACCAACCCCAGTAGAAAAAGCAAGAATCGTCCCAACTGTTACAATAGAAAGTCCAATCGTTTCAACTGGATGCTCTACAACCCAATTAAAAGCACTACCAACTACCTCACCAGTTGTATTTGAAATTTGGGTGAGATGATCCACCGTTCTTACCCCCGTCTCATTAGTCGTTTTAACTGTTGCGTAGTCTTGTTGGACCTGGTTACTCTCTTTTACTTAATTTAAACGAAAGGTACTAGGAAACATTATTACTTCCTAAATATTTCTTCGCTTCCTGTACACAAAAGAGTTCTGGATTTTCATGGACGATACTTTCAAACAAACTACGAGCACGAGCTTCATCTCCTTTTAATTGGGCATTGAGAGCGCCATAATAAGAAAACATGATTCTAGCTAACTTACTTTCTGGTTCAGTAATGTCGAAGTAGTCGTTCGCTTCTTTATTGAACACAATATCTTTTATGGCTTGAGCTTTAGCAACGAGTTTAGCCTTACCATCTTTCGAATCTGGCGCCTTGGACAATTGTTCCTCAAAGAAAGCAATATTTTGCTCATCTTGAATATGGATAGAAGATAGAAAATTATAATATAATTTCTTCAATTCAAATATTTTTCTATTTTTTTTAGAAATATTAGAAAGATTGATATTTGAATATTGACTAAGTGATAATAAAAAATCTCCTCTGAGGTAAGATAATTCTCCTGTGATTAATTCAAAACTTACTTCATTAAATTTCTTATTAAACTTATTGGAATGACTAACATTGTATTCAAAGAAAAATTGATATTTCTTAAAATCAATCAAAACCACCTTCCAATATAGAAGAACTTTCCATGTCAATAAATTTAAAAAGATGCCAATAACTATAAATAATACCGACAAAAATAACAGATAACGTACTGCAATAATATTCTGTTTAAACAATAAAAACAAACCCAAAATTGCTATATAAACTGCAACAACTAATAAATATGAAGATAATCGAATACAAATATTATAAAGAAATTTTACATCTTTATTTGCTAATAATTTAATCAAGCTTTTCAATTTTATAAAAATCCTCCGAATAAAATTGTTTACTAGATTCTCTCAGTAAAAAATTTTCAAAATCACCTTCATCTTCAACTATTGTATACATTCCGTTGTTAACTATAAAATAGTCATTATTGATCATGTAGTGTCCATCGGAAAGTCCTGAAAAATCAATGTCATCTAACTTCAATTTGTCACGTTCACTAAGTGTTAAACATAAACGAAGGGCTCCCTCTTTCATATAGTCTTTAAGAGAAATTGCTGCATATCCTCCAAATGCTTGTTTTTCTGGACTAGATGAGTTTTGATTTTGAGCTGCTTTTTCTTTAATAAAAGAAGTGATTCTAAACGAACGTGATATTTGAAAACCTGGGCTAGCTAATGGTTGATCTTCAGCATCAAATACAGATAAATCATAACCTTTCTTTTTTATAGCATCTTCTACTACTGACTTAAAATCTTTTAGAACTATTTGAGCTTCATCACTTGAAACAGCATTTTCTATAAATTCCTTTAGGCCGTAGTCTTGATCAATGAAAGTAACATATTTCAATTTTTGACGCGTGTACTTAGCACCCACTTTTAATGTAACTCCCTTATCGAAAACATCAAAGACACCTACATCGGAAATATTACTATCATAGTATGAAGACTTAAGTGTTAATTCGTAGTTCAACCCCCTAGAATGATAAAACTCTTGTAATTGTTGTACTTTGGCATTATTTCTCAAGTAAGTTTGAATTTCACTGCCTAGAAATGGAGAAAGAGTTCCCGCTAATACTATAATGACTACAAATCTACTCACTTTTTGATTGTACTCAACCTTTTGATAAATCCAATCTAAATACGGAAATAAAAATAATGAAAAAATGAAACTCCAAAGGTCAATATCTTTTATAAAGTCAAAGGAAACGATCATTTTAAATCTTAGCACAAACATCAGAAAAATTGCTAAAAAAATATTGCCAATCAATAGGAATGCAATCAGACATTTCGTTCGATTTTTTGCCTTTATCACATAAGTTATACCTACAATAAGATTGGCTAAAAAGCTAATTCCGTAGCCTAAGACTGTTGGAACAAGGCCAAAAACACCAAATAATAAACTATATCTTGAGTCTGAGTCACCTACCCCTTCAATATTTAAAAGACCATATAGGAGATTAAGAAGAAACACAACTAGTGGTAAATATGCAATATAGATATCCGAAAATTTCAAAGTTTTTTTCATAGGAACTCCTGTTTCTAAGGTAATACTACTCCCCCTTCAGTGCTTCAAACTTCGCTTTCATGGTTGGATTTTTACGTGTCAATTTCTTGACAGAGACATCTTCCAGCTTATTATTAGCCAGACGGAGTTGGTTTTCAGATGTTGTTAGGAACTTTTTAACCTCTTCCATCCGTTTTATGGCCTTATCGATTTCATCGATTGCTTTACCAAAGTTGGTTGAAGCAGAGTTGTAGTTCTTGGCAAAGGCTAGTTTAAAGGCATCCAAGTCTTCTTCAAAATGCGTAATGTCAATATTTTGTTCGCGAACCAAGGCCAACTCCTGCTTGTATTTTAGGGAATTAAGCGCCGCATTTCGCAAGAGCCCAATCAACTGGATAAAGAATTGAGGACGAACCACATACATCTTTTCATACTCGTGGCTGACGTCAACAATCCCTGTGTTAAAGTAGTCGTTATCTGCCTCAAGCATAGTCACCAAAACAGCATATTCGCAGTTCTTCTCCCGACGATCCTTGTCTAATTCTTTGTAGAAATCTGCATTCTTGTGCTTTTTCTCAGTCCCGTCCGCTTCATTTTTCATCTCAAACATGATAGAAATGATTTCGACTCCATTTTCATCACATTCACGGAAGATAAAGTCTCCTTTGGAACCACTCGCAGAAACCTTGTTATCCTTCTCAAAGTAAGCATTTGGAAAGGCAAAACTGCGGACCTTGTTAAACTCACTCTCCGCATAGTGTTCCAAACTTTCCCCGATAGCTTTTGTAGATTGTTGAGCTTTGAAATTCTTATAAAATTCGACTTGTTCACTGGCTGCCTTGAGCTGGGCTTCGTAGTTTTGCTTAACAGAAGCCAAAGATAACTCATTTTCCTTTTCTTGCAAAAGTAGCTGATTTTTAACCTGATCTCGTTCTTTTTCTAGGTCAGAAAGGGTCTTTTGCAGTTGATTTTCATGTTCCAAACGCAAGGTGGCCAATTGGTTTTCCAAGGCCTGTACTTCCTTATCCTTAGCCAATAAGGCCTGATTGCTTGTCTGTTCAACCTCTTTCTTGGCCAATTCTTTTTCTGTATCAAAGTTTTGGATTTGACTCTGTAATTGCGCAATTTCTTGGTCTTTTTGAGCTAGTTTAGACTGTTGCTCATTCATGGCCTTTTGCTCAGCCAAGGCCAGTTCCTGCTTCATGCGATCGTGTAGTTCCTTATCAAACTCTGCTGTTCTCACTTGGGACAAAAGTTCAACATACTGACTTTCATTTACTGTAAAGACTTCCCCACAGTTGGGGCATTTGATTTCGTTCATATCGTTCCTCTTTCTAGACTTCTGTAACCATTATATCATGCCTGAAGGAAAATCAAAAACAGTGAGTCGAAACCCACTGTTTATCTTTTTTTACTTTAAATTTTTTCCAAGGCCAAGCGCAAATCTTCGATCAAATCATCTACATTTTCAAGTCCAACAGACAAGCGGATTTGGTTTGGTGTGACACCTGCTGCTTCTAGGTCTTTTTCTGACAATTGACCGTGAGTGGTTGTTGCTGGATGGACAACAAGCGATTTAGCATCTGCCACGTTTGCTAGATCAGAAAAGATTTCTAAATGATCAATTACCTTGCGTGCCTCTGCCTCCCCACCTTTGACATGGAAGGTAAAGATTGAGCCCACACCTTTAGGCAAGTATTTCTCAGCCAAGGCATGGTAAGGACTATCTGCAAGTTTTGGATAATTGACTTTTTCTACCTTAGGATGGTTGACAAGGAAATCAACAATTTTCTCTGCATTTTGCACATGACGTTCGACACGAAGAGAAAGTGTTTCCAGTCCTTGAAGCAAGAGGAAGGCATTAAATGGTGACAAGGCTGCACCTGTATCACGAAGCAATTGGACACGGACAGCGATAATAAAGGCTGCTGCACCCACATCACGAGTATAGCTCAAGTTGTGATAGCTTGGATCCTCGTCAACAAATTGAGGGAATTTCCCTGAAGCCGCCCAGTCAAAACGACCGCTATCGACAATCACTCCACCAATAGTCGTACCATGGCCACCGATAAACTTAGTCGCAGAGTGAATAGCAATATCTACACCGTGAGAAAAGACATTAATCAAGTAAGGTGTGGCAAAGGTATTATCCGAAACAAGTGGAATTTGGTACTTATGAGCAATCTCTGCCAATTTTTCCAAATCTGGAATATTAATCAAGGGGTTACCCAAGGTTTCAATCAGAACAAGCTTGGTATTGTCATTGATAGCTGCTTCCACTTCCTCCAAATTATCCACATCGACAAAGGTTGTTGTGATACCATAACGAGGAAGGGTTTCTTTCAAAAGATTGAAGGTTCCACCGTAAATAGTTGATGCTGCTACAACATGGTCACCTGCATGAGCAAGAGCCAAAATCGAATAAGTCACTGCGGCCATACCTGATGCTGTTGCAAGAGCTCCAACACCACCTTCAAGGGCGGCAATTCTTTCTTCAAAGGCAGCTGTTGTAGGGTTGGTGATACGAGTATAAATGTTCCCTGGTTTTCTCAAGGCAAAAAGATCTGCACCTTCCTGCGTGTCATCAAAAACAAAAGATGTTGTTTGATAAATCGGCACTGCACGAGACTTGGTAGCTGGATCCACAACTTGACCAGCGTGCAGTTGCAAAGTTTCAAATTTAAAATCACGAGTCATAAGGCGACCTCCAAATAGTTTGATTAAAGATATTGTAGCACCTTAAGGTATAGTTTACAAATATTAGTTTTCTATATTTTGATATAGTAAATAACTATTACCTTATTTTAAAAATGAAAAAAGCACGACTCAATCGTGCTCATTTTCTTAATCTACATAAGTATCTTCATTTTTATTGAGGAAGGCATATGGAAGACCCATCAAGAGGCCTCCTCCGATAAAGTTTCCGATGAAGGTTACACCCCAGTGGCGAAGCATATTTCCAATACCGAAGTTGGCAATTGAGTCAGCAGCAACACTGAATTTTACAATCGCGAAAGAAGCAAAGTTCGCAGCAATGTGCTCGTTTGTTAAGAATACAAACATGTAAATCGCTGATAAAACGAGCCATAGTTTAGCACCACCATCTTTGACCAAAACAAATGAAAGAATCGCAATATTTACGAAAATATTTGCCAAAATCGCCTCAAGCAAGATTAATTCATTTGAACGGCCTAACTTCATCTCAACAACCCCTGAGATGAAACTATCGTGAGTCAGATTTGCATAGGCTGCCGAATGAGCAAAGCCCCAACCTGCTATTAAAGCTCCGATAAGGTTGAATAAGGTACAGTAAAGTAAAATCTCAGCCGTTTTTCTCCAAGAAATTTTTTTCAAGAAACTACCAGCAGTCAAGAACATCATGTTTGATGTTACCAACTCAGCATTCAAGAAAACAATGTAGGCCAAGCCCCAAGCAAAGACAAATGGGAAGAGGAAGCGTCCACTACCTGGTGCAATTTTATTAATCAAGTCAGCCCCAACTGCACCAGCAGCAGTACTGAAGGTTAAAAATGCACCTGCGAACATAGAACGAATCGCATACTTAAATTTGCTTTGACTATAAAGACTTTCCTTCTTCTTGCAAGCAAATTCAATCTTTGAGATAAATTCTGAAGAAACCATAATAAACTCCTAAAATTTTTATTTGTGATAATTATAACATAAAATAGATATAATGAAAAGCCTTTCCTAATTGCATTTTTAATAAATTTATAAATCCAGCAATCGTTTACATTGTTTTAATAATAAGCTTTTAGAAGTTTTAGTTATTAGAATATTGAGGTTATATGGAATAACTTTTATTCCATTTAATATATTTTATTTTTACAATTTAAAAACGATTTTCTCTGCAAGCCTATTTTGTAAAAGAAAAAGAGAGAATCATTCTGATTCTCCCTGATACACTAACTCTTCTTAATCAACATATGTATCTTCATTCTTATTTAGAAAGGCATACGGTAAACCAATCAGAAGACCTCCACCTATAAAGTTAGCAATAAAGGTTACACCCCAATGTCGAAGGATATTTGGAAGATCAAAGTGAGGTACTTGATCAGCAATCATGCTGAATTTCATAATACTAAAGGAAGCAAAATTGGCAGCGATGTGCTCATTGGACAAGAAGACAAACATGGAAATAGCTGATAAAATAATCCATAGTTTGGCAGTACCATCTTTGACTAGTATAGATGAAAGAATGGCAATATTTACAAATACATTGGCAAGAATTCCCTCAAGCAGGACTAAATCACTTGGACGCGCCAATTTCTTGGCTACAAGCTTAGGAAGGAAACTATCATGGGTCAAATGCGAAAAGGCTGACGAGTTGGCAAAGGCCCATCCAGCTACCAAGGCACCAATGAGATTAAACAAAGTACAATAGAGTAAAATAATCATTGCCTTTTTCCAATCAATCTTTTTCAAAAATGCGCCTGCTGTTAAATACATCATATTGGAAGTTACCAATTCCGCATTTAGGAAGACAATATAAACCAGCCCCCAAGCAAAAACAAATGGGAACAGGAAATACCCACTACTTGGAACAATACTATTAAGTAAATCTGCACCAATAGCCCCGGCAGCTGTACTGAAGGTTAAAAAAGCACCTGCAAACATAGAACGAATTGCATACTTTAACTTACTTTGCTTGAAAAGACTTTCTTTCTTGTGGCAATAATAATCAATCTTCGAAATAAACTCTGACGAACTCATAAACGTCTCCTATTTTTTTATATTTAGTATTATAACACAAAATATTAAAATAGGTAATTGTTTTTAAAAATGATAATATTTGTATTGATTTAACATTACATAATATGTTTATAAAGCAATATAAAAAGAACCAGTAAAACTAAATGTTTACTGATTCTTTAACTATTAATAGCGCTGTTTATATGGCTGATTGAAAGCTGTTAGAATTTCTTCAGGTGTTTGTGAATAATCTTTTGTATCTTTCAAGTCACCTTTTACGATAATACGTTCTGTCGCATCATAGTCTACACATGTTACAAGTGTGATTTCATCAACACCACTACGATCATCAATCTCATCGACGCGATCTGGTGTCACATGCTTCACTTCTCGAATTTCATAGGTATAAACTTTATCCTTATCAGTTAGATAAATTTTCATCCCATTTTTAGCGCGTGCCAGTGGAGAAAAGAGCATTTGACTGGCATTTTCTGCTGTAAAGATGTGGTGGCTCGCAAGTGAATAGTTTCCTTTCCCCATCACTTGGTCACGCTTCATTGTACCAGCTCCATAGAAGAGATTGACATTATCAAGCCCCTTAAAAATAGGCAAGTTAATTTCTACCTCAGGGACAGCAATTCCACCGATAACTGGCAATTTTTGCGAATCCCATTGTGAGGATAAGACAGCTTCTGACGAGATGGCTTTTACGGAATCAAAGTCAAAATTACCTTCTGTATCTTGATTTTCTTCCAATTTTTCTTTTGATACTTGGCTGACTTGGTATTTATTGGTATTCCAAACCATGAACATATCACGAATTTTTGAATTGAAAATCAAAGCTACTGACAAGAGGATTAAAAAACCTGCCAAGATATTGATTAGTAAATTTTTACGGTTTGTTTTCTTTTTGTTCTTTTTATGAGGCATTATGCTTCACCTTCTGTTTCGTTTTCTGTCCCAACCTCTTCTTTTTCTGCCGCTGTAACCGTAGTAAAGGTTACAATTTTGGCATCTTGGTCCAGGCGCATCACTTTAACTCCCATAGTTGAGCGACCTGTTTGTGAAATATTGGCAACGTTGGTTCGAATCATGACACCTGTATCAGTGATAATCATCAAATCTTCATCACCTTTTACTGTCATAAGACCAGCAAGGGAACCATTCTTTTCAGTAATTTTAGCAGTTTGCATCCCTTTACCACCACGACCTTTAGTTGGATATTCAGTCGCAACTGTGCGCTTACCAAATCCTTTTTCAGTGATGATAAGAACCTCGTCCTGGTCTGTAATCACACTAGCACCAACAACTGTGTCCCCTTCACGAAGATTAACACCTTTCACACCAGTGGCGATACGACTCATACCACGAACTGCTGATTGATTAAAGCGAACTGCATAACCAAACTTTGTACCAATGATAATATCCGTGTCCTCTTCTGTCAGCAAGACATTAATCAACTCATCTTCATCCTTGAGGTTTAAAGCCTTAAGTCCATTTTGACGAATGTTAGCAAATTCCTTAACGCTGGTTCTCTTCACAATACCATGACGAGTTGTGAAGAAGAGGTAAGCATCATCACTGCGTTCAGACTCAACATTGATGATGGTTTGAATACTTTCGCCTTCATCCAATTTCAAAAGATTGACAATCGGCAAGCCCTTAGCAGTACGGCCATACTCAGGAATTTCATAGCCTTTCAGGCGATAAACACGGCCTTTATTTGTAAAGAAGAGTAGGTGATCATGGGTGCTAGTCGACACTAACTCACGAACAAAATCGTCATCCTTAACACCTGTTCCTTGAACACCGCGGCCACCACGTTTTTGAGCGGTGAACTCAGCTTGGTCGAGACGTTTGATGTATCCCTTGTTAGAAAGTGTAATTAAGACATCCGATTCTTCAATCAAATCTTCATCTTCGAGGCTTAAGACTTCACCGACCATCAGTTCCGTACGACGTTGATCGCCAAACTTACGCTTGACTTCGTCTAATTCGTCTTTGATGATTTGAGACACACGTTCCGGCTTAGCAAGAATATCTGCTAAATCCGCAATCAGAGCCAAGAGGTCATCATACTCAGACTGAATCTTATCGCGTTCCAAACCTGTCAAACGACGAAGACGCATATCAAGGATAGCCTGACTTTGACGTTCAGAAAGCTTAAACTTACTCATCAACTCAGCTTGTGCTTCCGCATCCGTTTCACTAGCACGGATAATACGAATCACTTCATCGATATGGTCTAGTGCTATTAAGAGACCTTCTAAGATATGAGCGCGTGCTTCTGCTTTTTCCTTATCAAAACGAGTACGACGAACAACTACTTCTTTTTGGTGCTCAATATAAGCATCCAAAATCTGACGAAGAGACAAAATCTTCGGTACCCCATTTTGAATCGCCAACATATTAAAACCAAAGTTGGTTTGCATTTGGGTCATCTTGAAGAGGTTGTTAAGGATAACGTTGGCTGAGGCATCGCGCTTGACCTCAATCACAAAGCGAACGCCCTCACGATTGGATTCATCACGTACCGCCGTAATACCTTCGATTCGTTTTTCCTGAACCAAACGAACAATATGCTCATGTACCTTGGTTTTATTTACCATGTATGGAAATTCTGTCACAACGATGCGCTCACGGCCAGTTTTAGTTTCTTCAATTTCAGTACGAGAACGAAGGACAATAGAACCTTTACCTGTTTCATAAGCCTTATGAATACCTGATTTCCCCATGACAAGGGCACCTGTTGGAAAATCTGGACCAGGCAAAACTTCCATCAAGTCCTTAGTAGTCACTTCAGGATTGTCCATGACCAACTTCACTGCATCAATGGTTTCACCCAAGTTATGAGGTGGAATATTTGTTGCCATCCCAACCGCAATACCAGTCGCTCCATTAACCAAAAGATTTGGAAAGCGCGCTGGCAATACCAAGGGTTCACGTTCATTGGCATCGTAGTTATCAACGAAATCAACTGTATTTTTATTGATATCACGAAGCATCTCCAGAGCAATCTTGCTCATGCGTGCCTCGGTGTAACGTTGGGCGGCAGCACCATCACCATCCATGGAACCAAAGTTTCCATGGCCGTCGACAAGCATGTAACGGTAACTCCACCATTGAGCCATGCGGACCATGGCTTCATAGATAGAGGAATCCCCGTGTGGGTGGTATTTACCCATGACGTCCCCTGTAATACGAGCAGATTTTTTATGGGGTTTGTCTGGAGTAACACCCAATTCATTCATTCCATAGAGAATCCGACGGTGAACCGGTTTCAAGCCATCTCGAACATCAGGAAGAGCCCGCGCTACGATAACACTCATGGCGTAATCGATAAAACTCGTCTTCATCTCCTTTGTCAGATTGACATTCACTAAATTTCTATCCTGCATTAATAAATGCCTCATTTCACTATTAGTAATTAACTATATTATACCATAATGTCCACTATATTTCAGGTATCTAAAACCACTAAAACGTTTACATCAAGAACTGAAATGCATATCCGTGACAAAGCTTTTTAAAAGTGATAGAATTAAAATAACTGGGGAAATCCCTGAATAAAATTAAGGAGATGTTTAGAATAATGACTTCAACTAAACAACACAAAAAAGTTATCCTTGTCGGTGATGGTGCTGTAGGTTCTTCTTACGCTTTTGCACTTGTTAACCAAGGAATTGCACAAGAGCTTGGAATTATCGAAATTCCACAATTGCATGAAAAAGCTGTTGGTGACGCGCTTGACCTTAGTCACGCCCTTGCCTTCACTTCACCTAAAAAAATCTATGCAGCTCAATACTCTGACTGTGCAGACGCTGACCTTGTTGTAATCACTGCAGGTGCGCCTCAAAAACCAGGTGAAACTCGTCTTGACCTTGTAGGTAAAAACCTTGCTATCAACAAATCAATCGTAACTCAAGTTGTTGAATCAGGTTTCAAAGGTATCTTCCTTGTTGCTGCTAACCCAGTTGACGTTTTGACTTACTCAACTTGGAAATTCTCTGGTTTCCCTAAAGAACGCGTTATCGGTTCAGGTACTTCACTTGACTCAGCTCGTTTCCGTCAAGCACTTGCTGAAAAATTGGATGTAGATGCTCGTTCAGTTCACGCTTACATCATGGGTGAACACGGTGACTCTGAGTTCGCTGTTTGGTCACACGCAAACATCGCTGGTGTAAACCTTGAAGAATTCCTTAAAGACACTCAAAATGTTCAAGAAGCTGAATTGATTGAATTGTTCGAAGGTGTTCGTGATGCAGCCTACACAATCATCAACAAAAAAGGTGCAACATACTACGGTATCGCAGTAGCCCTTGCTCGTATCACTAAAGCAATCCTTGACGACGAAAACGCAGTACTTCCACTTTCAGTATTCCAAGAAGGTCAATACGGAGTTAAGAATGTCTTTATCGGTCAACCAGCTGTTGTTGGTGCACATGGTATCGTTCGTCCAGTAAACATTCCATTGAACGACGCAGAAACTCAAAAAATGCAAGCATCTGCTAAAGAATTGCAAGCTATCATTGACGAAGCATGGAAAAACCCAGAATTCCAAGCTGCTTCTAAAAACTAATTTAGATAGAAATAACTCCTTGACTCATCAGGGAGTTATTTTTTATCTCTATCTTAACTAAACATTTTATGAAGTTTATGTAAAAAACAACATAACTTTAAAAGCTATCATGTCACAGTTTGGGCATAAATCCGAAAAACCACCAATTAGATCTATACTCACGTTACAAAAGGTCTGGAGTAAGCAGTGCTTGACGCACTTGATACTGTCGCATTAAATCGAAAGTAAAAAGTTTTGCCCCCTGGCACAAAAAAGACCTATCATACAGGCTAGAAAGCTTGATATGATAGGCTCTTTTTCATTTTGATTAGCGTACTGTGCGGATACGCATTGTATTTGTACGAACAGCTTCTCCAAGTGGTACACCAGCTACGATAACGATATCGTCGCCAGATTGTACAAGACCTGCTTCAACTGCTTTACGTTCAGCAATTTCGAACATATCGTCAGTTGAAGATGGAGCATCTGTCAACATTGGGATAACACCCCAGTTCAACATCAATCCACGTTCTGTCAATTCGTCGAATGTCAATGCCAAGATGTCAGCATTTGGACGGTATTTAGAGATCAAACGTGCAGTGTGACCTGTCTTAGTAAGAGTTACAACCAATTTAATATCCATTGAGTTAGTAGCATCTTTAACAGCTGAAGCCATTACTTCTGTCTTAGAGTTACGTTCAAATGAATCTGAGTTCAAGCGACCGTATTCGTTAAGAAGAGTTTGAGCGTTCTTGTCGATTGTAGCCATTGTAGTTACTGACTCAAGTGGGTATTTACCGTTTGCAGACTCACCTGAAAGCATTGTAGCGTCAGTACCGTCGATAACAGCGTTGAATACGTCTGATACTTCTGAACGAGTTGCACGTGGTTTTTCAGTCATTGTTTCAAGCATGTTTGTTGCAGTGATAACAACTTTACCTGCAGCATTGACTTTAGTGATGATCATTTTTTGGTAAACTGGAACCATTTCGAATGGTACTTCGATACCCATGTCACCACGAGCAATCATGATACCATCAGCAGCTTCGATGATTTCATCCAAGTTATCGATACCTTGTTGGTTTTCGATTTTAGCGAACAATTGAACGTGTCCGTTCCCAGTTTCTTCACAGATTGCACGAACTTCGTTCACGTCTTTTGCAGTACGTACGAATGAAATAGCGATGAAGTTGATACCTTGTTCAAGACCGAAACGGATATCGTCGTTATCGCGTTCAGCAAGAGCTGGGAAAGGAATTTTAGTGTTAGGAATGTTAACACCTTTTTGTTTAGCGATGATACCATCGTTTTCAACTTCAACTTCAAACTCACGAGTTGCATCATCTTTAGCAACCACACGAAGACCAAGTTTACCATCGTCAACCAAAACTTGACGACCAACTTCAACATCATCATAGATATCAAGAGCACCAGCAACGTTCAATGCAATCACTTCACGAGTTGATTTGATTCCTTGTTTAGTTGCAACACGGATTTTCTCACCAGTTTTGTATGAATACTCTTTAGCTTCACCTTCGAACAATTCTGTACGGATTTCTGGTCCTTTTGTATCAAGAAGGAAACCAACTTTTTTACCTGCAAGTTTTTCAGCAAGTTTAACAGTTGCCATACGGTCACCTTGTTCTTGGTGGTCACCGTGTGAGAAGTTGAAACGGAATGTGTTAGCACCAGCTTCAATCAATTTAGCAATGTTTTTAGCTGAAGCTTCAACATCAAGTTTTTCACCCCAGTATCCGTCATCACCGAATTTTTTACCACCACGGATTTCTACCGCAGGTCCCAAAGTTGCAACGATTTTTACACGTTTGTTCATGATTTTTGTGACTCCTTTATATATATGACCTTTTTGGTCTTATTAACTAAATTATAAATTATGACAAGCTCTTATTCAAGCTAGATAGCTCAAGGTCAGCCTTGTGTGGGTTGTTAACCACAATCTTACCATCTGCAGTCAAGCTAAACAATGCTCCTTCTTCTGCAGTTCCAAGGATTGGGTTTTCAACCATTTTCTCGTTACGGATACCAACCGCAACACCACCGATACCTTCTTTAAGAAGTTTAACAGCATGAGCACCCATACGTGATGCCAAAACACGGTCACGCGCAGTTGGAGAACCACCACGTTGAATATGTCCAAGTTCTGTTACACGAAGGTCGCTTGTATCTCCAGCTTCTTTTAGTTTTTGACCAAATTCAGCCGCTGACATCACACCTTCAGCCAAGACGATGATATTGTGTTTTTTACCACACTCATAACCAGCTTTGATACTTGCTACGATATCTTCCATCTTGAATCCTTCTTCAGGAATGATGATTTCATCAGCACCAGTTGCAATACCTGCCCAAAGAGCGATATCACCAGCGTTACGTCCCATAACTTCGATAACAAAAGTACGACGGTGACTTGATGACGTATCACGAATCTTATCGATAGCGTCCATAGCAGTCGTAACCGCTGTGTCAAAACCGATTGTAAAGTCAGTACCAACGATATCGTTATCGATTGTACCTGGAAGACCGATAGCTGGGAAGCCATGTTCAGTCAAACGCATAGCACCGTGGTAAGATCCGTCACCACCAATAACAACTACACCTTCAATCCCGTGTTTTTTCAATTGCTCAATCCCTTTAAGTTGCCCTTCAAGTTGAGCGAACTCTGGGTAGCGAGCTGAGTGAAGGAAAGTACCACCACGAGAAATGATGTCCCCTACTGAAGCTGCATCTAGGGGATGAATTTCACCGGCAACCATACCAGCATATCCATCATAGATACCAAACACTTCCATTCCTTCTGAAATTGCTTGACGAACAACTGCGCGGATGGCAGCGTTCATACCAGGGGCGTCTCCACCACTAGTCAAAACAGCAATACGTTTCATATTGGTTATGCTCCTTTTTCTTTTAACATTCTTACTGATTATACCACATTTACGTTGAAAATTCTTCTATTTTCCGTAATTTTAGCGATAAATCGTTTTCATAACGATTCCATTCAATTTCGCTTCTAATTCATCAGATTTAGCTACAAAATGGTTAGGAGAAACAATGGTTTTCTGTTCCTCTTCATACCTGATGATAACTGGGATTGGGCCTTTATATTGGTCTAAAATACGTGAAATTTCTTGATCCGATTCATGATTTTTTACCTGAATCCAAAAGCGTTCAGCCACTGCTTCTCTTATTTCTTGTGCAATCATTTGCAGACGACCGTCACGTGACTGGATTTTTCCTTTTATATAGTAGAAGGCTCCTTCTCTTACTTCCTGTCCAACCTGTCGATATAAATCTGAAAAGAGGGTAACATCCAATTTTTTCTTACTGTCATCCACCTGTAAGAAAGCCATATTTTCACCCTTTTTGGTACGAATTACTTTTATTTTCTGAACTTCAACCAAAATAATAGCGTAGCTATTTTCTGACAAATTTCCAATTGGGGTAATAGGGTAAATAGCCTTACTTGCAATAGCTTGTAAGGGATGTTTGCTCACTCCTACTCCTAGAAGCTCTTGTTCCATGTAGAATTTTTCTTGCTCCGACCAGTCCTCCGAATCTTGCCAACTATAGATGGTCTCTCCAAATAAGCTTCCTAACACTTTCACAAATTCAAATAGATTAGCTAAATTATTGAATACTTTTTGACGATTTTTTTCAAATGAATCGAAAAGACCAACTTTTACCAAAGGTTCCAGCAAAGGAAGTTTCAAATAATTCTCAGGTAGTTTAGCTAAAAAATCTTCAATATTAGAATAAGGTCTATGTTCAATAATCCAAAGCGCCAAATCCTTGCTGAGCCCCTTAATCGATTTCAAACCTAGATAGATAGACTTGTTGGCAATTTTATCGTGATAGGGAATAGTATTGATGGACAATGGGGCTACTTCAAAACCTGCTTCTAAGGCATCTGTTACATAATCACTATTGGCAGAATTCAACATGACCTGATAAAAAATAGCTGGATAATGTGTTTTGAAATAAGCCAATTGGAAGGCCAAGGCTGAGTAGGCATAGGCGTGTGACCTGTTAAAACCATAACCTGCAAACTTCTCCATAACATCAAAAACCTGCTCTGCTTTTTCCGCAGTATGACCAGCTTCTATGGAGCCATGAATAAAGGAAGCCCTCATCTCATGCATAGCAGAGGCATCCTTTTTACCCATAGCTCGACGCAAAATATCAGCCTTCCCAAGACTAAATCCAGCAAATCGCTGAGCAACCTGCATAACCTGCTCCTGATAGAGCATAATGCCATAAGTTGGAGCCAAAATATCCTCAAGTGCTGAATCTAGAACCGTCACTTCTTCCTGCCCATGTTTTCTTGCCACAAAATTATTGATGTAGTCACTAGCACCTGGTCGATTTAGGGAAGTAGTTGCTACGACATCTTCAAAACAGACTGGCTGAACACGCTTGAGCAAGCGAATGGCACCAGGTTGCTCAAATTGAAAGATACCTTTTGTATTACCAGAGGCAAATAAAGCTAACGTTTCTTTATCTTCCAAATCAATCTCGTTGATAACTATCTTAACACCTTCTGTTTCAGCAAGCAACTCTTGCATCTTCTGGACAAAGGTCAAATTTCGTAGCCCCAGAAAATCCATTTTCAAAAGTCCACTAGCTTCAACTCCATGAGCATCATACTGAGTCAGTGGAATTTCATCACCATGCTTCAGAGGGATGTAGTTGGTCAAATCTTGGTCACTGATCACAACACCAGCTGCATGGACAGAGGTTTGTCTTGGATAGCCCTCAATCTTGCAAGCGATTTCAAAGGCTTTTTGGTATTCTAACTTACTATTAATTTGCTGACGAAACTGAAGGTTCCCTTCATAGGCTGACTTAAGATTATCACGAAAACTGATTTTCTTGGTAATTGCAGATAATTCATACTCTGGCACACCAAAACGTTTTAAGACATCTCGAAGAGCTTGCTTAGCACCAAAAGTAGAAAAGGTAACGATTTGAGCCGCATGTTTACTGCCATATTTATTACCAACATATCTGATAAAATCTGGACGATAAATATCTGGGATATCAATATCAATATCAGGCATGGTATAGCGTTCACGATTGAGGAAGCGTTCAAAAATCAGATTTTTCTCTACTGGGTCAATCCCTGTAATGTCTAAAGCATAGGAAACCAAGCTACCAACTGCAGAACCTCGTCCCATTCCCATATAGTAGCCATTCGAACGTCCAAAACGCAGCAAATCCCAAACAACCAAGAAATAATCATCAAAGCCCATATCATGAATAACCGCCAATTCTTGGTCTAGTCGATCTTGATATTCTTTATCAGACAATCCCTTCTGAGCAAGTCCCAGTTCAGCACGCTCTCTCAACTCTTCTACGGCTGGTCTAGCTGGATTAAAACGAGGCAGTTTCAGACTCGTATCCAAATCATAAGAAATGCCTGAAATCAGCTTTTCTAAGTTTTCCAAGGCTTGAGGAAAACGTTCTTGGAATAGTTTCTCTAAAGAACTTGCTGATATAAAAACATCTTGTCTCGAACGCAAGGGAACTTCTCTGAGTGGTAGATTTTCTTTAATCGCTGTTAATACTTGAAGAACTTCTCTATCCTTACTTTCAAATGTATTGACCCGATACAATGGCAAAATAGGATGGTGAAATTCGCTGGCCAGTGTTTCTGGGTAAACCCCTATATAGTAATCACAGCCTAGATTTAACAACTCAAGCTCTTCAAAATAAGGCACAATTACCGCAATATCCTCTAGATACTGAGATAGAACTGACCAACTTTTCTCCCCCTGCATCTTGGCTGTTGAAAGCTTCATCAACTGCTGATAGCCCACACTAGATAGAGCTAAAAAGCGTAAATTCACTTCCTGATTATCTACAAACACATTCATTTCAAGCCCTAACAAAGGATGAATGCCGTATTTTTTTGTAACCTCTAGAAAGTCGAAAGCCCCATAAAGATTATCAATATCCATCATAGCCAGATGAGTGTATCCATAGTCTTTTGCTACTCTCACATACTTGTCGATTGAAATGACACTCTCCATAAAACTATAGACTGTTTTTGTATCTAGTTGTGCGATCAATTTACACTTCTCCTCTATCGTTCTCACTATATTATACCATTTTCTTAAAATTTCTATTACTATTACTGATGCTTTAATATCTAGTAGCTCAAATCATAGTTAATTAGACAATCCTTGTCTGATTTCCAACAGCACCACTAATATTTTTGTATTTAAGCTTATCATTTTACATGTTTATTTTATAAGTACTTATTTTTATTTATTATAATTTCTGTTAATTTTTATAGTTTCTTTTCTCTCTATTTTTTGATATAATAACCTTAATATATTTCGTAAATAGGAGGTCTTATGCGTTTTAATCAATACAGCTATCTTAAAACTTCATCAACGCAGGCCCTGAATGATTTAGTTTCTTTAGGTTTCAACCTAAAACCTACTGATTCAGAAAAAAAGCAATTTGAGGACTTTATTCGTAAAATTTATTTCACATATCAAAATATAGATTATCCCTTGTCTATACTTTCTTCAGATAAAAAAACTGACTTACTGACATTTTTTCAGTCAGACAAAGAACTGACTGCAGATATTTTCTATACTGTAGCCTTTCAACTTTTAGGTTTTTCTTATTTGGTTGACTTTGAAGACGTTGAGCAATTTCGTCAAGAAACAGAATTTCCTATCAAATATGGTGACTTGATTGAAAATCTCTATCAGTTACTCAATACTCGCACCAAAAAGGGAAACACTCTTATCGACCAACTTGTCAGTGACGGTCTTATTCCTGAGGATAATGACTACCACTACTTTAACGGCAAGAGTTTGGCTACTTTTTCTAGCCATGATGCCATTCGAGAAGTCGTTTACGTTGAGACTCGTGTCGATACTGACCGAAAAGGGCTACCAGACTTAGTCAAGGTCAGCATTATTCGTCCTCGTTATGACGGACAAATCCCTGCTATCATGACTGCAAGTCCCTATCATCAAGGAACAAATGATAAAGCTAGTGACAAGGCTCTCTACAAGATGGAGGGCAATCTCGAGGTTAAACCTGCTCACAAGATTGAGCTAGAGGAACCTCAACTAAATCTCGTCCAACCTCAAGGTCAAGCTGAACTTGTGTCAGAAACTGAGGAAAAGCTAACGCACATCAACGCTAGCTATACACTCAACGACTACTTCCTTCCACGAGGTTTTGCTAATCTCTATGTCTCAGGTGTTGGTACCAAAGACTCTACTGGTTTCATGACTAACGGGGACTACCAGCAAATAGAGGCTTATAAAAATGTTATCGATTGGCTTAATGGTCGTTGCCGTGCCTTTACTGACCATACGCGCCAGCGTCAAGTCAAGGCTGACTGGTCAAACGGAAAAGTTGCCACAACTGGACTTTCCTATCTAGGTACCATGTCCAATGGTCTTGCGACTACAGGTGTAGATGGTTTAGAGGTTATCATTGCCGAGGCTGGTATTTCTTCGTGGTACAACTACTACCGTGAAAACGGTCTAGTAACTAGCCCAGGTGGTTATCCAGGTGAGGACTTTGACTCCCTTGCTGAACTAACCTACTCTCGTAATCTCTTGGCTGGTGACTATATCCGTGGCAATGAGTCTCACCAAGCTGACTTAGAAAAAGTAAAAGTGCAACTGGATCGCAAGTCTGGCGACTACAATCAGTTTTGGCATGACCGCAATTATCTGCTTAATGCCCATAAGGTAAAGGCAGAGGTTGTCTTTACTCATGGTTCACAGGATTGGAATGTCAAACCACTTCATGTTTATCAGATGTTTCACGCCCTTCCTGATAATATAAATAAGCACCTCTTTTTCCATAATGGTGCCCATGTTTATATGAATAACTGGCAGTCCATTGATTTCCGTGAGTCCATGAATGCTTTGTTGACAAAGAAATTACTGGAACAGGAAACGGAATACCAACTTCCTACTGTTATCTGGCAGGACAATACAGCTCCTCAGGCTTGGTTATCACTTGATACCTTCGGTGGGCAAGAAAACTTTGAAACCTTCTCACTTGGTCAAGAAGAGAAAGTCATTCAAAACCAGTACTCAGATAAAGATTTTGAGCGTTATGGTAAGACATACCAGACCTTCAATACAGAACTCTATCAAGGGAAAGTCAATCAGATTACTATTGACTTTCCTGTAACCAAAGATCTTCACTTGAACGGTCGTGCCCAACTCAATCTTCGTATCAAATCCAGTACAAATAAGGGGCTCTTATCTGCCCAACTAATGGAACATGGACAAAAAAAATACCTACAACCTTATCCAGCTGTTTTAAGTGCTAGAACCATTGACAACGGTCGCTACTACATGTTGGAAAATCTTAACGAATTGCCTTTTCGTGAAAATGCACAACGCGTCGTGACAAAAGGCTACCTCAATTTACAAAATAGAAATGATTTATTGTTAGTAGAGAATATTACTGCAGATGAATGGATGGATATCCAGTTTGAACTGCAACCAACTATTTACAAGTTAAAAGAAGGAGATACTCTTCGTTTAGTCCTCTATACTACTGACTTTGAAATCACAATCCGTGACAATACCGCTTACCACCTGACTGTCGATCTAGAACAGTCTAGTCTTATCCTACCTTGTCAAAAGGTATGATATCAGACTTTCAATATGGAAGATTTCCACTTGAATAGTCTAAGGAAACATAAACTTAGTATCAAATTCACTCTCAAAGAAAGACTTATGATAAGCCCATAACTGGAGTTTGAACAAAAGATACTAATCCCCATAACTTACATGTGTAACCCTCTATAATACACGCTACCACACTACATGTTGGAAAATCTCTGTGAATTAACATTAATCGTAAATTCACAAGAAGTCGTGACAAAAGGCTACCCTAATTGAATGATTTACTGTTAGTAGAGGACACCAATGTAGATAAACGGATAGATAGCCTATTCATCTACACCCAACTAGTGACAAGTTAAAAGAAGGAGATTTCCTCCGTATAGTCCTTTATACTACTGACTTTAAAATCATCATACGTGACAATACCGCTTACCACTCGACTGACGTTCTCGTTCAGTCCACGCTTTCTGTACCTTGTACAAGGAGTAATATTTTATGAATAAATCTGAACACCGACACCAACTCATACGAGCTCTTGTAACGAAAAACAAGATTCATACTCAAGCTGAGCTACAAGCTCTTCTTGCCGATAATGATATTCAAGTTACACAAGCTACACTTTCGAGAGATATTAAAAGTATGAACCTTTCAAAAGTACGAGAAGAAGACAACTCTTACTACGTGCTCAATACAGGCTCTATCTCAAAATGGGAGAAACGTCTCGAAATCTACATGGAAGATGCTCTTGTCTTGATGCGTCCCGTTCAACACCAAGTCCTCCTTAAAACCCTTCCTGGACTTGCGCAATCCTTTGGTTCTATCATTGATGCATTAAGTTTCTCTGACGCTATCGCTACTCTCTGTGGTGATGATGTCTGCCTTGTCATCTGCGAAGATGCAGAAGCTGCTCAAAGATGCTTTGAAGAACTGAAAAAATTCGCTCCACCATTTTTCTTTGAAGAATAAGAAAATTCCGTGTCTGATGTGGCACGGAATTTTGTTATATTCTTTACTGAGATGGATTTTCTTTTTTAGTTCGTGCTAATCTCAGGGCACGATTTGGATTGAGACGATTAAATAGTTCTTCCAATTTCTTTTCATTCCAAACATCTGCGGCAGAAACGAAATTACCATCCGCATCTCGGAAAGATATCGGTTTATCTCCCATATCAGTCTCCTAGTCTACAAATTCAAACTCAAATTTACCAATGCGGACCAAATCCCCATCTTTAGCACCACGCGCACGAAGGGCTTCATCAACCCCCATACCACGAAGCTGGCGAGCAAATTTCATGACTGATTCGTCACGATCAAAGTTGGTCATATTAAAGAGTTTCATGAGTTTTTCACCAGAAAGTACCCATGTTGCATCGTCATCACGACTAATTTCAAAGGCTTTTTCTTCCTCATCAAATCCATAGTAGGCTTCTTCTTCCATATCTGACTCGTCGTAGAGCAAGAATTCTGGTGTCTTGTCTAGCAATTCAGCTGTAGCATCCAAAAGTGTAGCCAGACCTTGCTTGGTCAAACCAGATATTGGGAAGATAGCTGGTAACTCTTCAAATTCATCATAGTTTTCAGCTAATTTTTTCTTGAATTCTTCAAGATTTTCCTGACTCTCAGGCATATCCATCTTATTGGCTACAATAATCTGTGGACGCTCCATGAGACGAAGATTGTATGACTCCAGCTCTTTATTGATGGCAAGATAATCCTCATATGGATCACGGCCTTCGCTAGCTGACATATCAATGATATGGAGGATGACACGTGTACGTTCGATATGACGGAGGAACTGGGTTCCCAGACCGACACCTTGACTAGCCCCTTCAATCAAACCTGGCAGATCGGCTACTGCAAAGGATTCACCTGATTGGGTGCGAACCATACCTAGATTTGGTACAATGGTCGTAAAGTGGTAGGCACCGATTTTTGGTTTAGCAGATGTAATAACACTTAAAAGAGTTGATTTCCCTACAGATGGGAAACCTACTAAACCAACATCTGCCAAGATTTTTAGTTCCAATTGTAACTCACGTTCCTGACCTGGTTCTCCATTTTCAGAGATTTCAGGTGCAGGATTTTTTGGTGTCGCAAAGCGGATATTTCCACGTCCACCGCGACCTCCGTGAGCAACGATAAATTCTTGCCCGTGTTCTATCAAATCTGTCAAAACCTTGCCAGTCTCTGCATCACGAACAGTCGTACCTTGTGGCACTCGAACTCTAAGGTCATCAGCACCACGACCATGCATCCCTTTGGTCATCCCTTTTTCACCAGAATCAGCCTTGAAATGACGATTGTAGCGGAAATCCATCAAGGTACGCAAACCTTCGTCTACAACGAAGACCACATTTCCTCCACGACCACCGTCACCACCCCAAGGACCCCCATTAGGGACATATTTTTCACGGCGAAAGGCAACCATACCATCGCCACCATTACCAGCCTTGACCTTAATCTTGGCTGTATCTAAAAACATACTCATTTTTTCTTCTCACTTTAAAAAAGGGCTGGGAAATCCCAGTCACTAAATTTTCTTGTATCTATTTTATAGATTACTGAGGGCACCAATTGCAGTTGCAAAAATTCCCAATAAACTTGCTACTAGCATGATAATCACGATAAACAAGGTTATTTTCTCAAACATAGTTTTTTTACGATTTCCATTATCTCCAAATGCCATTTTTATCTCCTTCGTTACATTCTATTTTCTATTATCTTAGCATGAATTGAGCTAGTTTTCAATAGTCAGTTGCTACAGGTGCAATAATCCATAAAATGATATAAGCTACAATTCCTGCCCCATAACAAAATGCAAGAACACCCCATATTACACGAACAATAGTCGGATCAATATCAAAATAATTTGCGACCCCAGCACATACTCCAGCAATTTTTTGATCACTACCACTTCTCATCAATTGTTTTTTCATAGCTATTCCTCTTTCTATTCTTCACTGTCTTTCCAATAATCTCTGATGCTGATTAACTGTGTTTTTGAAGCCCTCAGCATGCGTCTAGAGCCTTTTACGGGCACAGCAACCACCTGTTGCGGTAAATACAAAACTGTCTTAAAGATACGCTGGCTGACCGTATCATCTTTGGCTAAATCTTTCTGGAAATTATTTGAAATAATAGCATCAAGATAAAACTCATGCACCCGTTTTCCAAAATTCTCAGCTGAAATCTCATATAATTTCTCTGATAAGGTATGCTCATCCATATCTGGCGTTGCAATCAGGGCCTCCAGAATAGCTCCAGCCAAATCATGTTCACCGTAATACAAGGTTCCAAACATTTTATCACTGATAAGATTGTCCAGATAAGGATTTCCGTGAGCAATGACAGGCGTCCCACTAGCTAAGCTTTCCAAGTATGTCAAACCTTGCGTTTCACTTGTCGATGCCGAGATGAAGAAATCCGCCGCCTTATAGTAAAGAGCTGTCTCACTAGGAGCAATCATACCTGTGAAGATAACGGAGTCTTGAATCTCTAGTTTCTGAGCTTGCTCTTTGAGGTTATCCAGATAAGGGCCATCCCCAGCAACTACCAGTTTAACCTTGTCTTCTTCTTTCAGAACATCTGCAAAAGCTGCTAAAACTGCTTGAATATTTTTTTCATAGGAAATTCTGGAAAGACTCAGCAACATCTTTTCATCATCTTGAATCCCCAGTTTACTACGCAGTTCTATCAAATTTTCCTGCTTTATTTCCGGACGCTCAAACTTGGCTAATTCAATCCCTGTTGGAATGACTCGTTTTTCAACCTTAACCTTATAGTCAGATAGCAAGTCATGGACAATCTCACTAGGGCAAATCACCCCATCCACATCATGCAGGAAACCTCTGACCAGATACTTTACCATGCTAGGACGAATCAACATCCCCTTGGCAATATAATGTACATAGTCTTCGTATTGGGTGTGATAGGTATGGATGACTGGAATCTTCAATTCACGCGCAATCCAAATTCCCAACAAGCCAAGAGAAAATTCTGTCTGAGTATGGATAATATCCAGTTGATATTGTTTAGCAATTTCAAGCGCCTTGCTGAATCCTCGATAGGCAAAGCGACGATCCTTAAAAGCAAAGAAGGGAACACTTGGAATGCGGATAATTTGCCAATCTTCATAACGATTGACATCCTTATCTGTCGTCGTAAAGATAAAAACAGCGTGCCCCTGCTTTTCAAGTTCGGTTTTCAAGGTTCGAATACTGGTCGCAACACCTGAAACCTGAGGAAAATAGGTATCTGTAAATAAACCAATTCGCATAGATTACCTCACTTTTTACTTTCTCCCTAAAGCGGCTTGTTTCTCATAAAAGTCCAACCAGATTTGTAACAGATGCTCTTCTGAATACTCTCTAGAAATATTCTTAGCTTTTTCTTTCAAATCTTTTAAAGCAGCAGGATTCGCTTGATATTCCAGAATAGCTTCTTTCATCTCTTCTCTATCTGCTGTCGCCCGATAATTTCCCTCCAAAATTACCTTATAAAGATCTAAATCACGCAACATAATCGGAGCTTCACAACTGGCAGCTTCTAGGATAGTCATAGGAAAGAGTTCATTGTAACTAGGAAGCAAGAAAAGATCCGCTAGGGCATACAATTCGCGCATCCGCTCTGGCGATACAATACCTGGAAAAATCAAATTTTTAGGGGGATTTTCCATGATTTTCTTGTAGCGTTCATAACCATCTGTCATACCACCAAAAGAGAAACCACCTGCCCAGATAAAGGTAATTTGCGGCAATTCCTCAGCCAGACGGATAAAATCGTCAATCCCTTTGCGTTTCTGAACTTGACCAGCACCTACTACGATAAACTGATTGTCACTAAGACCTAGCTCTGTACGCAGTCTCGCTACCTCTTCCTGTGGAAGCGGATGCCATTTTTCCTTGTTGACAAAGTTAGGGATATAGGTCACTTTTTCACGTGGAATACCAGCTGCCACTAAATCCTCAATAAACATAGGATTGACCACCACCAAGTGCTCCATCCGGTTGTAAAAAGAAAATACATAGCGTTTCACAATTCCCTTTATGAAAAATGGAATTTTCAAACTCCCCTCGAGTGTATCAGGTAAGAAATGCACATAGCCAATTTTCCTTCCTGATCGTTTCTTCTGGAATGTTGATAAATAATAGGGGAGATCAATTGTATGAAAGTGAGTCACATCTGCCTCTATTGGAAGATTTTCTGTAACAATCAATTGGTCCTTGGCATCACGGTGAAGAAGACGAACTAATTCACGGTAAGCACCTGAAACTCCTTGTCCTGCTACTTTCTCACTTGAACTCAACATATTGATGCGTAATTTCTTTTTTTCCATAACTACTATTATATCATTTTCTTTGAATAAAATCAGCAAAAGAAAGGAGAGACTAGAGGAAAAGAGGGGGAAATTTCCTCGCTTTTCCAATAATCTCTCACATGTTTTTATTTGTTTACTTAATGCCTAGGGCAATACGTGCATAGCGACTCATTTTTTCAACAGTCCAGGCTGGATACCAAACTAATTTGACCTCAGTATCCGTTACTTCTGGAACCTCTGTCATAGCATCATAAATCTGGTCTGTCAAAAGGTCTGCTAGAGGACAACCCATGGTTGTCAAAGTCATATCAATCTCTGTTTGTCCTGTGTCACCGTCAAAACGAATTTCATAGATCAAACCAAGATTGACAATATCGATTCCCAACTCAGGGTCAATAACTTCTTCCAAGGCTGATAAAATTCGTGTTTTGATGTTTTCAATTTGCTCTTCTGTATAAGCCATATTCATCCTCACTCTTAGTCTTCAATAAAATCACGAAGCGGTTTGCTGCGACTTGGTTGGCGTAGTTTTCTCAAAGCTTTAGCTTCAATCTGACGGATACGCTCGCGAGTCACGTTAAAGACTTTACCCACATCTTCAAGGGTACGCATTTTACCATCATCTAGCCCAAAACGCAGACGCAAAACATTTTCTTCACGGTCTGTAAGAGTATCCAAGACCTCATCCAACTGCTCACGCAAAACGATACGAGTTGTATAGTCCACTGGATTTTCAATCACTTCATCTTCGATAAAGTCCCCAAGGTGGCTATCATCCTCTTCACCGATTGGAGTTTCAAGGGATACCGGTTCTTGGGCAATCTTCAAGATTTCACGAACCTTGTCAGGGGTCATATCCATACGTTCAGCGATTTGTTCTGGTGTTGGATCTTGTCCCAATTCTTGAAGGAGGTTACGCTGTTCACGAACCAATTTATTGATGGTTTCAACCATGTGAACTGGGATACGGATGGTACGAGCTTGATCCGCAATAGCACGAGTGATAGCCTGACGAATCCACCAAGTTGCGTAAGTTGAAAACTTGAACCCTTTAGAATAATCAAACTTGTCAACCGCCTTCATCAAGCCCATATTTCCTTCTTGAATCAAGTCAAGGAACTGCATACCACGACCAACATAGCGTTTAGCAATAGAAACAACCAAACGAAGGTTGGCTTCCGCAAGACGTTGTTTGGCTTCGATATCACCAGCTTCAACAGCAAGCGCCAATTCTTTTTCCTCTTCATTGGTCAAGAGAGGTACGACCCCGATTTCTTTCAAGTACATACGGACAGGGTCATTAACCTTAGCCGAAGTTGAACCAATCAAGTCCTCATCACTGAGTTCTGGCTCTTCTTCAGTGCTAAGAACACGCGCACTTGGATTTCCTTCGTTATCTGTGATAGAAATCCCTGCATCCTGAATTCGTTGCAAGAGATCTTCAATCCCATCAGCATCCAAGGTAAAAGGAATCACCAGACTTGCATTAATTTCATCATCAGTTGCTGTCCCTTTTTGTTTATGATTACGGATAAATTCTGCTACTTGTACATCAAATGTTGTTACTTCTTTTTGTTTTGTTGCCATTATTACTCCATTCTTCTCTTTTGGGAAATTAAACGTTCCAATTCTTCTAGGGCTGTGTCTGTATCTCCTACATGGCTCGCTTCCTGCACCTTCTTTTTGATTCTCATATTGTCCTGATTCAAGAGAGCCTTGTTTCGAGTCATTTCTACTTCACTAAGTTCCTGAGGTGACATCTCAGCAGGCAAATCCTGAGCTAAGACTTGGTACCAAGCTCTTTCAACTTCATCTGTCTGTTCTGCTAAAACTTCCGGAGGAAGATTTCCATACTGGCCAAGCAAGTCATATAAGACCTGAAATTCAGGTGTATCAAATGAAAAGTCTTCTCGCAAACGGTAATCATTCAAAATAAGGGGAGATTCCATCATTCGATAAAGTAGATGAGCTTCTGCCCTCATAATAGCTGATAACTGCTTGGTGACAGGCATAGTGATTGTCGTCGGTCTGGAAATTCCTTCCATGCGATTCTGCCTTTGTGCCTGACGGCTTTCATTAACAATCTGCTCAATCTGGGCATAATCAAAGGACGCCAAACTGTCAGCTAAAATATGAATATAGCTGTTTTGAGCAGTGATAGACTTTTCTTGAACAATCAAGGGAGCTATTTTTTCAATAAACTCAATCTGAGCCTGCAGATTTTCACTATTTTCAGGCTTGTACTGGTGAATGTAGAACTCAATCGGACTAATACGAGTTTTCGTTAATAGATAGGCCAAGTCTTCTGGACCATTTTTTTGTAGATACTCATCAGGATCCAAGTTATCAGGAATGCTGACGATTTGCACAGGCATATCACCAATTTCATCCAGCGCTTTCAATGTCGCAGTTTGCCCAGCCTTATCACCATCATAAACAAGAACCAACTTCTTAGTTAGCCTTTTCAGATGCTCAACATGCTCACGACTCAAGGCTGTTCCCATAGATGCGACAGCGTTTTCGATTCCAGCCCGATAGGCTGCAATGACATCCATGAATCCTTCCATCAGGTAAATCTCACTGGCTTTCCCAGAAGATTTTTTTGCCCTATCCATATGATATAATTCGTAACTTTTGTTAAAAATTGCAGTCGATCGACTATTTTTATACTTAGAAGTTTGTGAATCCGTTTTCTGCCAGATACGACCTGAGAAGGCAATAATCTTTCCTTGGTCATTTGTCAGGGGAAACATAATGCGATTGTGAAAGGTATCTACAAATTGATTAGCATCCGAGAGATAAAACAGTCCTGAATCTAGGAAATCCTCTTCACGGTGCTGACCAGACAAACGTTGATAGAGATAGTTTCGTTCTGGAGGTGCCAAACCAATCCGAAAATGTTTAAGCACTTCATCTGTCAAACCACGCTGATAAAGGTAATTTCTCGCCTCTTCTCCCATAGTCGTTGTCATGAGAATAGCGTGATAAAATTTGGCTGCATCTTCATGCATATCATAAAGAGCTTGGTGGGGTGAAGCTGGCTTCTGTTCACTATAAAGCGGTTTTTCCACCTCAATCCCGACACGCTGACCTAAGATTTGGACAGCCTCCATAAAGGGAACCCCTTGGTACTCCTCGATGAACTTAAAGACATCACCCGAGCGACCACAACCAAAACAGTGATAAAACTGCTTGTCCTCTACAACGTTGAAAGAAGGTGTTTTTTCACCATGAAAAGGACAGAGCCCTAGATAGTTCCGTCCTGCCTTTTGTAAAGAAATCACATCTCCTATGACTTCCACAATGTTGGCATTGTTTTTGATTTCTTCAATGACTTGTTTGTCAACCATACACAATACCTCCATGTTATCATAGTTTACTTTATATAGTATACTTTATTTCAGAAAAAAAGTAAACCATTTCACTCATTTTCCCTACTTTATTCAAAGAGTTGATAATAATCAGAGATTTTCATTTTTGCTTTTTCTTCTTGGTTCAAATCTTGGATAATTCGTCCTTCTTTCATGACAATTAAGCGATTGCCATACTTAAGAGCATCTTCCATGTGATGAGTAATCATAAGGGCTGTCAGCTGATCTTTCTTGACAAATTCATCCGTCAATTCCATCAAGGCCACACTGGTCTTTGGATCAAGGGCTGCAGTATGCTCATCTAACAGGAGTAATTCAGGTCGCTTCAAGGTTGCCATCAAGAGACTCAGGGCCTGTCTTTGTCCACCTGATAAGAATTCAATCGGTGTATTCAAATGTTTCTCCAGACCATTCCCTACTTTTTCAATGGTCGTCTGAAATTCATCCTTATAACTAGTCAAGCGTCGTGGAAATAGTCCACGCTTTTCACCACGAAACTTGGCAATCAAAAGATTTTCAGCTACTGTCATACGAGGGGCTGTCCCCATCTTAGGATCTTGGAAAACTCGAGACAGATACTTTGCCCGCTTCTCGGGTGAAAACTTAGTAACATCTTCACCCAAGATACGAATAGTTCCACTGGTTAGTGATAAGGTTCCTGCAATAGTGTTAAAAAGAGTTGATTTCCCAGCTCCATTTCCACCTAAAATCGTGATGAAATCCTGTTCAAAAATTTCTAAGGAAACATCATTTAAAATAATCTTTTCTTCATCAAAGCCATTTTTAACGACTTTGGTTGCATTTTTTAATTCTACAATTGCTGTCATTTGCTTAATTTGGCTCCTTTCAAGATTGTTTGCTTAAATGTTGGAATCATGAGACAGACTGCTAAAATCACGGCGCTGTACAAACGAAGGTAACTTGTATTAAAGCCAAGAGCGATGACAGCCCACACTAAGAATTGATAAGCGATAGAACCTACAACGATGGTAACCAGACGTTCTGCCAAGCTCAAACTCTTGAAGATAACTTCTCCAATAATCAAACTTGCAAGCCCCACAACGATAACTCCGATTCCTCGAGATACATCGGCATACCCTTCTTGCTGGGCAATGAGAGCTCCTGCAAGGGCAATCACACCATTTGATAAGACCAAGCCCATGAGCTCCATGCGTCCAGTATGAATCCCGAAACTTCTAGCCATATCAGGATTGTCGCCTGTAGCAATATAGGCTTGTCCTAGTTTGGTATCCAAGAAAAAGAGCATGAGAGCAATAACAATACTCACAAAGATGAGACCTGTCAAGAGTTGATTCAAATCCGAATCAAAAGGCAAAACATCCTGAATTTGCTTAGTTCCAAGCAGTCCTAAATTTGCACGCCCCATAATCAAGAGCATGATAGAGTGACAGGAAGTCATCACCAAAATCCCTGAGAGCAAGGTGGGGATCTTCCCTTTTGTATAAAGAAGTCCTGCTGCCATACCAGCCAAACAACCTGCTCCTACAGCAACAAGTGTCGCTAAAAATGGGTTCACGCCTTTGGTTATCAAAGTGACAGCAACAGCTCCCCCAAGAGGGAAGGAACCTTCTGTCGTCATATCTGGAAAGTTCAAAATCCTAAATGTCATAAAGATTCCCAGACCTAGAATTGCCCAGACAAATCCTTGAGAAATAATAGATAATATCATCTGTTTCTTAACCTTTTCTATACGATTTCTTTTGTAAAAAATTGGAGGAGATGTCCCCAACTCCTCCATTACAGATTATTCAATCACTTGTCCTGCTTCTTTTAGAACAGATTCAGGAATCGTAATACCTAGTTCTTGTGCCAATTTTTTATTGATAACTGATTTACCAGTTGAAAAGACATTGACTGGAGTTTCAGCTGGTTTTGCACCTTTCAAGACTTGCGCAATCATTTTACCTGTTGCCACACCAAGGTCATGTTGGTCAACTACAACTGATGCCAAACCACCAGCTTCTACCATGGCAGTAGCACTTGGGTAGATTGGTTTTTTAGCTGATTGGTTACTTGATACAACAGTTGAAAATGCAGATGCGATTGTGTTATCGATTGGAACCCAGATAGCATCAACCTTGCTAGTCATAACGTTAACTGTTGAAGCAATTTCATTTGTTGAAGGAACCGCAAATGTTTCGACTGTCAAACCTGCTTTTTCAGCATAAGCCTTAAATTCTTCTACCTGTGTTTTTGAATTATCTTCGCTACTTGAGTAAAGAGCTCCGATTGTCTTCACACTTGGTGTGAGAGCCTTAATGAGTTCAACTTGTTGTTGAGCTGGGTTGTGGTCAGATACCCCTGTAATGTTGCCACCTGGTTTTTTCAAATCTTTAACCAAGTTGGCACCGATTGGGTCTGTAATAGCAGCCATGATAACAGGTAGATCTTTTGTTGCACTAGCCAAACCTTGAGCAGCTGGTGTTGCAATACCAACAACCAAGTCATTGCCATTTGCAACCAATTGTTTACTCATTGTTGCAACCTTACTTTGGTCACCTTCTGAGTTCATAAAGTCAATTTTCAACTGATCATCTTTATAGCCTTCTTCTGCCAGTCCATCTTGAATCCCTTTATAAATCAAGTCAAGAGATGGATGGCTCACAAACTGAAGGACACCAACTTTGGCAACTTTCTTTTCGTTCTTAGCTTCTGGTTTATTCATTGAAGAGTAAATCAAGCTTCCTGCTACTAAGACTGCTAATGCAGCGATAATTCCAATTAAACGTTTATTTTTCATTCTATTTCTCCTTTTTAATTCCTTTAAACTACTTCACTTATCTGAACAAGCGACGCCATCGTTTTCTTTCCATACTAACCTCCATCAAAAAAGTCCTCACACAAAAAACTTGTGTGAGGACGTCGATGCGCGGTACCACCTCAATTATAGGAAATTTCCCTATCACTCTGTCTCGCAACAACGAGATGCACTGTAAGGTGTGCTCACCGAATTTTTATGATTTCAAATTCTAAATAACATTCAGCCCAATTTTCATCATCATCACTTATCTGTTTTCAGCTACCACAGACTCTCTAAAAAGTTTGTATGACTACTTTTCTGAATGGTTAAATTATATCATTTTTCAACTACTTGTCAAGACTCTTTGAGAATTTTTTTGAAATATTCAAAAACTTCCCCTATGGAAAAGAGGAAGCTTGATAGGTATCAGCCTGAATTACGCAATCCTGTCGCAATTCCGTTGATGGTTGTATGGATTAATTTTTCTTGATCGCTTGATAATTCTCCACGACGTTGACGTTTAATCAACTCCAACTGGATATAGTTGAGAATATTAAAGTAAGGCATACGGTAATCCAAACTTGCTTTTAGATATGGATTTTCAGCCAAGAGTTCATCGTAGCCTTCGATAGCCAAGATAACTTCCTTGGTAACTTGCCATTCATTTAGAATAGTCTCATAAATTGCTTTTACTTGATCATCTTCACAAAGTTTGGCATATTCAAAAGCAATATTCATATTTGATTTTGACAAGACCATGTCGACATTTGAAAGAAGCGATTGGAAGAAAGGCCAATTTTGGTACATATCTCGTAAGATAGCAATATTCTCTGGATTTTTATCGATAAATTCCTTGAAGCTTGAACCAACTCCATACCATCCAGGGAACATGACGCGACTTTGCGACCATGAGAATACCCAAGGGATAGCTCGCAAACCACCGATTTCAGTAATAGTCTTACGAGCGGCTGGACGAGAACCAATATTAAAGCTTGAAATAGCCTTGATTGGACTTGACTCGAAGAAATAATCATAGAAATGATCATTACCAAAGACCAAATCACGGTAGATATCGTAACTACGGTCCACCACTTGGTCCATAATAGCTTCGTAACGATTTGAGGTGTTGGTATCGCTCTTCTTCTGAGTAATCATACGGTTAATGGCCGCCGAAACCAACATTTCAAGGTTATAGTAAGCTGCGTCTTTGTTACCATATTTATTGCCAATTACTTCACCCTGCTCCGTCAAGCGGATACGATCCTTAATGGACTTGAGAGGTTGAGAGGTGATGGCTTCATAGGTTGGTCCACCACCACGACCGACAGTCCCACCACGGCCGTGGAAGAAGGTAACCTTAACGCCAAATTCATCTCCAATAGCAGTCAATTGTTGTTGAGCCTTGTAGAGGGTCCAACATGATGAAAGGTAACCACCATCTTTATTACTATCAGAGTAACCAAGCATGATTTCTTGGTAGTTATTACGTGAAGCAATCCATTTCTTAGCAAGAGGAAGAGAAAGGTATTCTCTCATGGTTTCTTCTGAGTGGTCCAAGTCCTCAATTGTTTCAAAGAGAGGAACAATTTGGACACGGGCTCTTTCTTTATCAACTAACCCTACTTCTTTTAGCAAGATAGCCAATTCCAACATGTCTGATACGCTGGTTGCATGTGAAATGATGGTCTGACGAATGACATCATCTCCCAACTTATCTTTCAACTTACGGGCAGCCTTAAAGATTGCTAATTCTTTTTCAAGTAACTCTGATTTTTCAACATGAGTGGCAGAAAGAATACGCGGATCTTCTTCCAATTCTTTCAAGAGAAGCTGGCATTTTTCTTCTTCACCTAGTTCACTATAATGCGAATGAATACCAGCTGATTTCAAGAGTTCAGCTACACAGGCTTCATGAACACTAGAATCTTGACGCATGTCAATAGATGCCAAATAGAAACCAAAAATTTCAACTGCCTGAATTAACTCAACAAAATCACCAGAAATCAGTGCTTCGCCCTTATTTTCTAAAAGGGAATCACGAATAGTAATTAAATCCTTATAAAAATCATTAGCTGTTTCATAGCGAGCCCCAACTTCCTTATCCTCAATCAGATAGGTTTTTGTTGCTTGGATTTTTGATTGAATATCAAACAAGGCACGACGGTAAAGCTCTTTTTCACGGTAGATCGAGTTATCCTTGGATTGACGAGCCATTTCTCTGACTTGCTTGCTCACATTGACAATACTGGTTGAGAGAGAGAACTCACGATAAAGTTGGTAAATCTTTTCATCATAGTAGTTCATGATGACTTCACACTGAGTCATAGCAGATTGTTTCAAGGTATCTGCTGTAACAAAAGGATTACCATCACGGTCTCCACCAATCCACATTCCCATGGTAATTGGTTTAGGATGTTTTAACTCCAGTCCATGTTTTTTAGCCAGACGCTTGTACTCAGCAGTCAAATGAGGAACAGCCTTCAGGAATGAACTATTGTAGTATTCCATAACATTCGTGATTTCATTGGTCACTTTCAATTTCTTTTCACGAATCATATCTGTCTGCATGATAATCTCAATATAACGACGGAGATCATTATGCCATTTTTCCTTATTAATCAAGCCTAATTTCACATCACGGTACTTACGCAAGAGGGTGTGGATATGGTTGGTCAAATCCAACATACTCTTACGTTGTACTTGTGTTGGATGGGCAGTCAAAACAGGGACAACATTCAAGTGTTCTAGAATTTCAACCGCATTTTCTTTTTCTGCAACCATTTTAATCGTTGCCGATAATTTCCCAAGATAATCTTGATCAATATTATTTTGGTGGTTGATTTCATAGGCCAAATCTACATCTTCTGAAATATTAATCAAGAGAGGCAAGATAGAGAAATAGCGTGAAATATAAGCCATTTCATCATTTGACAGACTCGTAACCAGTTGGTTCAAGCCTTGATAATCTTCTTGAGTTGATAATTCTTTCAACTCCATGATTTTTGCAAAAGTCTCTGGGGCAAGCATATTTTTAGTGATATCTTCTAACAATTCTGTTAAAATCAATACTTCTTCTTGCACGACAGCTTTATTACTATAGTTTTCTAATTTTTGAAGAGACATAGGTAATCCTTTCCACTATCAACTCTACATATAGTTTGATGAGTGAGCTTCTAACTCCTCATATAATTGGGCACGTTTTTCACTTGCATCAATATTTAAGACAAAGGCGATGGCTACAGATAAGACTAGGAGACTGTTCCCTCCTTGTGATAGGAATGGGAAGGTTACTCCTGTCGAGGGAATAATGCCAGAAATTCCACCGATATTGACAAAGACCTGTACCAGCATCATCCCCCCAACTCCAATCGCCATCATGGAATTAAAGGGATTCTTAGCACGAATACCGACTAGGATAATCCGCAAAATCAGGAAAAAGACAAGGGCTAAAATCAAGCTGGCTCCCACAAATCCAAACTCTTCAATGACAATTGAAAATACAAAGTCTGTATGGGCCTCTGGTAAATAACCACGTTTTTCAATTGAATTTCCTAATCCTAGACCAAACCAACCACCATTTACCATGGCAAAGTAGGAATTTGCAAGTTGGTGGCCTGCTCCTGCCAAATCAGCAAAGGGATTAAAGTAGGCACTGAAACGCTTGGCCACGTAACCAAATACTGGAACTTTTGAAAACTTATCAACCCCAATTACAGAAATAGCTGATAGAGATAGGGCTGAAACTCCAAACAATACACCGATAAAGACTATAAACCAACGATGAGCAATCCCACTAACTGTATACATAATCAAGGCGACCAGCGCTAGGATTGTAGCATTCCCCAAATCTGGGAAAATAGCCAAACTTCCTATCATTACCAAGAGGACAAAACGCCAATCATTAAAAGCTCGAGGAATCCATTGATTTTGAGTTAAAACTTGAAAATCGTAAATAGCAATTTCATCCTGTTGTTTTGAAAAACGTTGGGCCAAGTACCAGACGATGATAATCTTCAAATACTCCGCTGGCTGAATGGTCAAAGGTCCTACTGAAATCCAACCATAGGCTCCATTGACTGGCGTACCAATTAAGCGAGCCAGAGCTAAGAGAATCAGCTCAACAAACATAACAATAAATAAAAGTCGTTCTTTTCTTAAAAAATTCAGTTTCAGCTTATATATCAAGACAATCAATATTAAACTAAATATCCAAAACATTCCCTGACTTCGAACCAATTGGAGGGCACTTTTACCTTCTTCGATAAGAATGGCACTGGTTGTAGAATAGACTACAATCAAACCCAAAATAGATAAAAGTAAGTAAGGAACTAGAATAGAATAGTTTAACAGGTGCCTCTTACTAATCTTCATAGTATCACCAATCTAATGAGAACAAAAGAAATTATTCCCAAATTCCGTTTATTTTCTAGTTTTGATTGCTATTATACCATTTTTTCCGAAAGAAAAAAACTCTTACCCTTAAGATAGAAGATTTTCTCATAAGAAAAAGAGCACTTGGCTCTTTTCTGTTTTATTCTTTTGAAGAACTGCTTGAGCTTGAATCTCCACCACCGATGTATTGAGTGAAGATATTTTGGAAGGCTTGATCTTTAACCTTGATATTGGCTGCTTGCAATTCTTTTCCGATAATACTTTGAACAAATGATGCGTCGTTTTGTTTTTGAGTTAAGATAACAGTTTTTAATTTTTCTTTGTAATCGTCAATATTAGATGATTTTTCTGTTTTCTTAATCAGTTTAACAATGTAATATTGACTGCTGTAGGCTTGTGTTCCAGTAACGCTAATCACATCAGAAACACCGTTTACATCTAAAGCAAAAGCAGCTTTTTTAACTTGTTCTGGTACTTCTGTTGAAGCAGAATCAAAGGTGATTTCTCCACCATTCGCTTTAGTTTTCTCATCTGTTGAATTATCTTTGGCTAATTGAGCAAAGTCTGCATCACTAGCTTTAGCTTTTTCAAGAATTTCTTTAGCTTTGTCTTCATTGTCCAAACGGATAATTTGAGCAGTCACATCAGGAGTGTATTCGTCAAAGGCCTTCTTGTAAGCATCATCTGTCAATTCAGCTTCTGCTGCTTTCTTAACTGCCAACTCAACCAATTTACTTGTACGAATTTGAGCTTTACGTGTTTCAAGAGTCATTCCTGCTTGCGATAAGACACGTTGGTAGTTCTCACCATATTGTTTCTCTTCTTCGGCAATAGTATCGTTGACTTCTTTGTCATCTACTTCTGAGCCATATTGCTTCTCAAACACTTTTTGGATGGTCATGTTCAACAATACTTGTTGAGCTGAAGGGTTGCTTTTCACTTGCTCATAAAATTGATGTTCTGTAATGACATCCCCTTTCATGCTGATAAGGTCTGCCCCTTCTGAACCTTTCGAACAAGCTGCTAAAGTTGCTACTGATAATAGTGTAATGGCACCTGCCAATAATTTTTTCTTCATGTCTACTCCTTTGAGATAAGTGTTACCCTATCTATTTTACTATATTTTCTTAAATTTTTCTGAAAATTATTCGCTGTCAGGCAATTGAACATCTGCTACATTTTTACGAAGCATGAGAATGCCGTCTCCCAGAGGTACTAGTGTTGCGGTGAGTCCTGGATTGTCTAAGGTTGCATCAAATAGTCTTTGAAGTCCTCTGTAAATAGTTCGCTGACCACGACGGACTTCCATTATATCCTTGGCAACATCACCACCTTGGAAAATATCATCCAAGACAACCACACCTCCAACGTCCAAATGTTTGAGGATTTCTGGCAGAAAGACGATATATTTAGACTTGGCTGAATCCATAAAGACAAAATCATAGGACTCTGTCAAGGTAGATAAGACATCTACCGCATCTCCTTCTAAGAGCGTAATTTGCTTGCGACTGTCAAACTGGGCGAAATTTTCCTTGGCAAATCCAATCATCTCTGGATTGCGGTCAATGGTTGTAATCTTGGCCTTTGGCGCATGTTCTGCCATCAAGAGGGCTGAAAAACCGATAGCCGTCCCAATTTCCAGAATATTTTTAGGCTGCATTGTTTCCATGAGAAAACGGAAATAAGCTACCGTTTCATGGGGAATAATGGGAATATTTTCCTTGCGGGCAAAGTCTTCCAATTCTTTCAAAGATCCTGTGACTTGCTTTTGGCGCTGACGCATCAAGTCTACAATTTCTTCCTTGACGACAGGACGACGCATGTTATGGTTAGCATTTTTACTATACGATTCAACCATCTTATGCCAATCCCAATTTTTCAACAAGGGCTTCAAACTCATTCAAACGACGTTCAAAGACTGCAAAGGCAGCGTTGAGATAGTCTTCCTTCTCCATATCAACACCAGCTTTTCTCATGACATTAAGTGGATAGTCAGACTTACCTGCCTTGAGATAGTCGATATAGCGGTCACGGTCTTCTTGACTACCATGGACAATCTTTTCAGCCAGAGCTGAGGCTGCTGCAAAGCCAGTTGAATATTGGTATACATAGTAGTTATAGTAGAAGTGTGGAATGCGAGCCCACTCGTATTGGATTTCAGGATTGTCTTCCTTACTCAAACCATAATACTCTTGGTTCAAGTCTGCGTAGAGTTTATTTAGGAAATCACTTGTCAAGACTTCTCCATTTTGGTCCGCTTGGTGGATAGCGTGTTCAAACTCAGCAAATTGAGTTTGACGGAAAACTGTCCCACGGAAACCATCTAGGAAGTTATTGAGAATAGCAAAGCGCGTTGCATCATCTTCCACTTCTTCCAATAATTTCTCCGTCAAGATATTTTCATTGGTAGTTGATGCAATCTCAGCCAAGAAGATAGAATAATCTCCGTAAACATAAGGCTGCGTTTCACGAGTATAGCTTGAATGCATACTGTGACCTGTTTCATGAACAAGGGTAAAGAGATTGTCTAAATTGTCCTGCCAATTAAGTAGCATAAAGGCATTGGTATCGTAAGAACCACCAGAGTAAGCACCTGAACGCTTGCCTTGGTTTTCGTAAACATCAATCCAACGCTCGCTGAAGGCACGTTTGACACGGCTCAAGTAATCCTCACCCAAGACTGCCAAGGCTTCTTCTGCCTTTTTCAAGGCTTCTTGGTATGTAAAACTGTATTCAACAGATGAAAGTGGTGTGTAGACATCGTACATCTTGAGGTCTGAAATTCCCAGGATTTTTGAACGAAGGTTAAGATAGCGATGCAAGAGTGGCAAATGCTTGCGAACTGCTGCTACCAAATTATCATAAACACTTTCTGGAACAAAATTGGCTGCTAGGGCTGCATGACGAGCGCTCTTGTAGTTGCGAACTTTGGCACGGTAGTTTTGCACCTTAACATTGGTTTGCAAGGTTTTGGCATAGGTGTGTTGGAATTGTTGATAAGACGCATAAAGGGCTTGATAGGCACCACGACGAACCTCACGATTTTTAGACTCCATCAAACGTGTGTAAGTCCCATGAGATAGCTGAACTTCCTTACCATCATCGTCAAGAACATAAGGGAACACAATATCCGCATTGTCCAAGATAGCGAAGGTTTCACTTGCCGAACCAAAGATTTCCCCAGCTCCAGCCAATAATTCTTCTTCGCGTTGTGAAAGAACGTGATCCTTGCCTTGCAAAAGCTTGTCAAAATAGTGTTGATAAACCTGCAATTTTGGCTGAGCTTCTAAAAAGTCAGCATACTGCTTTTCACTAATCTCCATAAATTCAGGTTCATAGAATGAAAAGGCTTGGTCTAGCTGGCTATAGAGAGTCATGGCCTTGGCATAGTACTCTTGGTACTTGGCTTCACGTGTGTCTTGGTCATTCTTCATATGAGCATAAACGTAAAGCTTCTCCATTTGGCGTTCCATTTCAAGAGAAAATTCAGTAATTTCGAGTAGACTATCCGCACTATCCAGGAGATGGCCTTCATACTGGGCTACTGTCCCCAATTGTTCTGTTATATCTTTTAAGGCTTCTTCCCAAGCCTGGTCAGTTGGGTAGATCGTTGATAGATCCCATGTATCTTTTTCATTTATTTCATGTCTTTGTAATACCATTAGATTCCTCCATCCTTTCTATTCTACCATATTTTTCAAGAAATATTGCTGATAAAAGGCTGGTGGATAGAGCTTTTGCCAATCATTTTGAGGATTTTTTTGGTAATAGGTTTGAAAATACTGATAATAGCGAGTCAAATCTTGCTCAATTTGGCAAAAATCACCTACTAGTGGTCGAATTTGTGGATACCATTCTTTTAGTTCATAAGTCAGGAGATTTTCTCCCTTCTGATAGGCTTCTGCTTGTGCTTTCATCCAAATAGGATTTTGATAAAACAGTTGTTGCCGGATATAGCGACAGATGTCCTTATCTTGAGAAACTGTAAAATGCGATATTTTTTGTTTCTTATAGGGAAGACGTAATATCTCCAGTAGACTACCGTGACCATAGGGAAATTCCTTAATCTGATAATGGAGTCTGCCTCGGAGATCCTGGTGGATGAGATATTTAAGCTTTAAAACTTGTTTTTCACTGTCTAATTCCCAAACATAAAAGCCCATGTTTTGACTGAAATAGAGAAAACCTTCTTGCAGACGAGTCAACCGCTCCTTGAACCAAAGTTTTTCTCCCAGCAACCACAGTACTTGGTAACCCTGACTACGATAGCCCTCGCTACGCTCTTTAAGAACTTTTTGAGGCAAGGGACTACATTGGACTTCTAGAGCTAGATTACGATTTACAAATACATCCGCAATCTGTTTAAGGTCTGGAAGAGGGTATTCTAATTGCACCTCTGCCTCTTTGTTCAACCAGTGATAAAGGACTTCCTTGTTTTCCAAGTGTTCTTGACTTTCATTTTCAGAGGAAAAATCACAGTCTTTTAAGGTTTTGTGGGCAAAATGGGCCCGGACACTTAGTCCTTGACGCAAACGGAGCTGACCTCCACAAGCTGGGCAGGTGTATGCTTGCTTCTCAAGCTTATCCTCTAACACATTTACCAGCTGCCCCCTAGCATTTCTAGCAACAAACATGATTTCCCTCCTTTTCTATATTATTCGTAAAAAAGAAAAAAGACCAGGAAATTTCCTAATCTTCATTCATGTTTATTTGATTTTTTTAGCTAGCATGGTCGCAAATCGTAGTTGAATACGATTGCCATTCTCATCACGACGGTGAAGATGGCCTGGATTTTCATTGTACTTAACCAATTCCCAGTCCTTGTAATAGTCTGCCAGTTCCCCTTCCTTAAAAGTAAATGGGAAGTTCACTGAGCAAGGATAGTCCTCCGTATCCATGGCACAAACGATAAGATTGTAGCCACCAACAGTGGTTTTATCCTGCATGTTTTTGATAATTGCAGGAATGCGATCTGCTTGCAGAAACATCAAAACAACTGTCGATATGATGAAATCATAGTCTTGCCCAATGCTAGCTGAATTGATATCGTAAAGACCAACAGGCATATCCAGGTCTTCCTGCTCAACAATGCTTTGCAAGATTTCAAGAGATAATTCATTTTGATCTACAGCTGTAACATCAAAACCATTCTGTGCAAGAAAGAGAGAGTTACGGCCCTGACCACAGCCCAAATCCAAGGCTTTTCCTGGTTTTACTGTCTGCATTGCCTCTAGTACCTCTGAATGAACCGGATTGGTATTGTATTTCTTAGGGAAATAATCCTCAGGTTTACAATAAAATTCTAAATACCATTCTACATCATCTGTTACAGCCTCCACTCGGTGCCAGGCTTGTGGTTGTGCCATGGGATTCTCAGCCCCTGCTTCAAAGAGGTGCTCAGCTAAAACCTCACCATATTCTGTCAATTCAATAAACTTGAGAGTTCCCTTCAAAACAGTAATTTTCCCCCAAGTCCCAACCTTGGTATTGTGTTTCTGCTGAACAGCCTCTGGCATGGTTTCTTTAGTCCACAAAGGCATACGTTTATAGGCAACTAGTTTTTCCATCTTCATTTCCTCTTTTTATCGCTGATTAACAGCTTTCATAACACGCGCGATGTCGCGGTTTTGCTCACGTCGTTTGATAGACTCCCGTTTATCATAGTCATGCTTCCCTTTAGCTAAACCTAAAAGGAGTTTAGCGTAACCATCTTTGATATAGACCTTAAGGGGAACCAGGGTCATTCCTGTTCCTTTAGTCTCTTGTTCTAATTTTTGGATTTGTTTCTTATGGAGCAGGAGTTTACGACGACGTTCTGGTTCTTGGTTCCAGATATTGCCCTCTTCGTAAGGAGCAATATGAACATTGCTCAACCAGACCTCCCCATTTTTTACTTGGGCAAAGCCATCCTTGAGATTGATTCGAGCAGCTCGTACACTCTTGATTTCAGTTCCTGTCAGGACCATCCCTGCCTCTAGCGTATCTACGATTGTATAGTCGTGGCGCGCCTTTTTATTTTGTGCGACGACCTTTCCCTCGCCCTTTGCCATGCTTAGCTCCTTTCTTAGCTACTTCCTTATAAAAAGGATTCTTTCCTTTTTTCTTCTTGTCTTTTTGTGAATGCTTGCGCTTATCATTTGAGCGTCCTGATTTTCTCTTATCTTCCTTCTTATCTGAACGACGATTTGAACCACGCCCTCTGTCTTTGCAACCAGCTTGTTTCAAGCCTTTTTCAATCACATCAAACTCACTTGGGATGTAAGAAAAGTCAATTTCACCCGTCATCTTGTCGGCTCTTTCAACTCGGATACGGATTTGCTGACCTACACGGAAGGTTGTACCCGATTTCTCCCCAAGCAGGGTCAAATCACGTTCATTGAAATGATAAAATTCAGGTAGATTAGTGATGTGAATCAAGCCCTCAACTGTATTCGGCAATTCAACAAAGAGACCAAACTTGACAATACTTGATACAACCGCATCGTATTCTTCGCCTACGTATTCTTCCATATACTCAGCCTTTTTCATGGCTTCGACTTCACGCTCAGCCTCAATGGCACGACGTTCACGGTTGGAAGACTGGGTCGCAATCTCTGGAATCACTTGCTCAAAATGCTCTGCTATTTCCTTAGAACGGCTGTAATCACGAATCATACGGTGAACAAGAAGGTCTGGATAACGACGAATCGGGCTGGTAAAGTGAGTGTAATAGTCAGCAGCAAGGCCATAGTGACCGTGATTGTGCTCTGAATAGCGAGCCTGCTGCATGGAGCGAAGAAGCATCATGGATAATACATCTGCATAAGGTTCTCCCTCAACAGCACGCATGATGTCTTGGAGTGCCTCCTGGCTAATCTCACTGGCAGTCCCATAAATGCGCAAACCAAAGCTCGAAGCATAATCAATAAACTTCTGAACTTTTTCAGCCTTAGGCTCCTCGTGAATTCGATAGATGAAAGGCAAATCCAGCTTGCTAAAATGCTCGGCAACTGTTTCATTGGCCATCAACATGAAAGACTCAATCATGCGCTCTGCAATGCCACGCTGACGAAGAACGATATCAACAGGCTTACCTTGTTTATCTACTAAAATCTTCGCTTCATTGGTATCAAAATTAAGGGCACCACGTTTCACACGCATGTTTTCTAAAATTTCATGGAGCTTGGACATGAGTTCGATACTTGGAACAATTTTCTGATACTCTTGTCTCTTTTCCTCGTCGCCCGCTAGGATATCATTGACATCGCTATAGGTCATCCTGAAGCTAGTCTTGATAACTGTTTGTGTGATGGTGTAGTTGACTACACGACCATGTTTATCAATTTCCATAATGGCAGACTGAGTCAAGCGGTCAACTTGCGGATTGAGAGAGCAGATACCATTTGAAAGGCGTTCTGGTAGCATTGGCACCACACGGTCTGTCACGTAAACAGAAGTCGCACGATTAAGGGCTTCCTTATCAAGAACTGAACCCTCAGTCACATAGTAGGAAACATCTGCTATGTGAACTCCAAGTTCCAGATTGCCATTTTTCAATGCTTTGATATGCACCGCATCGTCCAAGTCCTTGGCGTCAGCACCATCAATGGTAAAGATAATCTCATCTCTTAGATCCAGACGACCTTCCATATCTTTTTGAGACGGAGCATCAGGCACACTTTCTGCTTCCTTGACAACAGCCTCTGGAAATTCTGAGACAATGTCCATAGACTCCAAAACCTCAAGAACATCAATTCCGACATCCGTTGAATGCCCCACCACATCTAGAACACTCGCGACAAAGAAATCATGTTTCTTGCTTGGGTATTTGTCGATAAAGACCTTGAGAACTTCTGTTCCCTCCAGTTTAAGGGCTGGTTTTTTTACATAAATCGGTTGGCTGATTTTCTGATTTTTCGAACGGATGTAGCCAGCATACTTAGGTTTTTCCTGATCTAGAACGATTTGACCGACAACAGTTGTCAAACTGTGTTCTAGGATATCGATAATTTTGGCTTCCGCCGCTGTTCCCTTGTTACGATCAGCGACTTTCTTGATGACAACCTCAACAGTATCGCCATCAATAGCATAGTTGACATCGTTTTTACCTACAAAAAGGTCGTCCTCCTCGCCTTCTAGACTGACAAAACCAAAGCCATTTTTATGGGCATGAAAAATCCCCTTGAGAGTAATCTCATGTTTTTTCTTAACTTCTAAGGTCAGAGTACCATCTTCTTCAAAACGAATCTGGTGCTTTCTTTCCATTAAGGATAAGGTTTTAATCAACTCACGAAAATCCTTGGAACCGTCTTTTCCCAAAGCCTGAGCCAAGTCATTGACAGTTACCTTTCCCTTATCTTGCAAATATTCTTTTATTCTATCTTTCATATTTTCTTTCTAGATTTTTTAATTTTCTTTTACTGTAAAACCTTTTCAAACATCCTTTAAAAATAAAAAGAGGCAAAGACCTAGTCCTGCCCATTATTTTCTTATCTACTTGATAATACCGTCAATGCTAAGGCAATGGCTAGCCAGAAAAAGACTAAAATCCCTGTCAAACGCTGCATTACAGCTTCAAAACCGCGTGCTTTACTGCGTTCAAACAAATCACCTGAGCTGGCATCAAATACATTGCTGGATTGGTTTTTGGTTGGTTGCATGAAAATCGCAATCACAATCACAACAGATAATACTAATAAAATGGTTAATAATAGGTTATACATATCAAACTCCTTAAAATCCCTATTATTTTACCATAAAATCTACTTAGATTCAAGATGTAGGGTTACTTTTCTTTCCTTGGGACAATACTTTAAAACCTCAATCTTGTCTGGATGGGTTTTGGAATTTTTACTGGTTAGGTAATTGATACTGCCACAAGAGGAGCACTTGAGATTAATTTTTACTCGCACTAGATTTCCTTTACTTTTAATAATGTTCGAAATTGAAGAAGGTTAAAGAGACAACTAAAGGCAACACAAAGGCTTGTCGCATAAAAGACTGCATGGTAGCCAAATTGACCTGCTACTGCAGAACCTGCCATGGGACCAACGACACCTCCCAGATAAAAGAATACCTGATTGAAGGCAAAGACCCTCGAAATGCCGGCTTTGGGAGTCATTTTGCTGAGTAGGGCATTAATCCCAGGAATCAGCGCACCGGTTCCCAAGCCAAAGAGGAAACGATAGAGTCCTAGTTGAAGGGGACTAGATGCATTGGCACAGAGGAGATAGATGATAACTGAATAAAACTGTGCTACAACCAAGAGACGATGATTGCCCACCTTGTCACCTAGCTTACCCATGACTCCTGCACTCATCATGCTGGAAAAGCCCATGCTGGACACAATCAAACCAGAGACAAAAAGAAGATTCTCTGTCTGCCCTAAGTCGCGTACATAAAGAGCCAAAATAGGGCCAATCGATTGGGCTGAAAATTGGATGACAAAACTGGTTAAAAAGAGATTGACCAAAAGATAAGGATATTTGACCGATGTAAATAATTCCTTTGTTGGAATAGCCTTTTCCTTGGCTACTGGTTTAAAATCTTCCTTAATAAAGCAAATAGTCAAAATAGCAGCTAAAAACAGAAAACTACCAACCAGTAAGAAAACCGTACGAATTCCAAATAATTCTGCGATAAAGCCACCAATAAAAGGACCAGTTAGAGTGCCTGCAACTACACCTGTAGACAAAGTACCTAAGGCAGAGCCTGATTTCTCCTTGGGAACCTGACTGGCTATCAAGGCTGTTGCATTGGGAACAAAACCTGCAAATACACCATTCAGTAAACGAAGAAAGATTAACCAATAAATATTTGGGACAAAAGCCAAGCCTCCCATAGTGATAGTCATGGCCAGACCAGCACGAATCATCATGGATTTTCGACCGTATTTATCGGCAAGAATACCCCAGATAGGAGAAAAGAGCGCCGCAGAAATAGCAGAGACAGAAATAGCTAAACCTGCATAAAAAGCGACTTGCTCACTCCCTACACCCAGATTTTCCACAAAAATGGGCATAAAGGGCACAACCAAAGAAATACTGGCTCCTGTCAGAAAATTACCAAACCAGGCAATACGCAAATTATCCTTCCAGTTAATCTCTGTCATATTGCTTACCTCCCTCGAGAAGGATACGCACTTGAGTAAGAAGCTGGTCCAGATTGCCATTATTGTCTAGAACATGGCTAGCTAAACCTTTCTTTTGCTCTAAAGGCCACTGGGCTGCCAGACGAGATTCAGCTTCATTTTTGGACAACTGGTCTCTTTTCATTAAACGTTCTACTTGGGTATCTCGGTCCACATAGACCAACCACGTCTCATCAAACCAAGCGCTGTAGTCCTGCTCAAAAAGCAGGGGAATATCCATGAAAAAAATCTCTTCTGTCTGAACCAACTGGTCTCTCAAAGTAGCCAGTTCTTCACGAATAATCTCCCCTTGGATTCGCTTAGACCATTCTCGTTCCTCAGGATTTGAAAAGATGAGACTAGCTAGGAGAGGGCGATTGAGTTCTCCATTTTCTAGAATGATTTCTTGACCAAAATGCTGAACTAGAGCCTCAAACAGACGACCACCAGGTTTCTGTAGTTGGTGGACGACTGCATCGGCATCCACCACTTGAAAACCTTGCTGTCTAAGAAAATTTGTCACAGTTGACTTACCCGAGGCAATTCCTCCTGTGATTCCGATGATTTTTCCCATCAGTCCCTCCTTTGACAGTTTGGACAAAAGTGGGTGCCTCGTCTGCCTAGTTGGATTTTTTCAATCACAGTGCCACAGCGTACACATTCTTGACCAGCCTTGTCATAGACCTGATGAAAATCCTGCATGGTTCCATCTTCCCCAAAGGCATTGGTATAAGTCCGAATGGTGGAACCACCTTTTTCAACAGCCTGACCCAAAACAGCGATGGTCTGGTCATGAATGGCTGTCGCTTCTGCTACTGTCAAAGTTTGCGAAGGTCTTGCTGGATGAACCTGAGCTCGCCAGAGGACTTCATCCACATAAATATTGCCAAGACCAGCAACCAAGGTCTGGTCTAAAAGGTGGGATTTGATAGGCTTTTTGGACTTGGCTAGAGCAGTTTGAAAGACCTGCAAATCAAATTCTTCTTCGTTTGGCTCAGGCCCTAATTTTTTAGAAATAAAGTAGGCTTCTAAAAGATCAGGGGCCAAGAGTTCCATAGTACCAAACTTGCGTACATCCTCATAAACAAGCATTCCACCGTCCTCAAACTGGAAGAAAACATGGGCATGCTTGCGTTCAGGAACCTGGTCCGGATAATAAAAATACTTGCCCTCCATGCGCAAATGGGAAATCAAGACCTTGTCTGTCAAGTAGAAAAGCAAATATTTTCCACGACGCCCCATTGACTCAACAATCTGACCAGGCACTTCCTTTTGAAACTCGTCCAAATCCGTCTTAATCATCTTGGGATAACGAATTTCCATACTCGAAATCTTCTTACCCAAAATCAATTTTTCTAAGCCACGGCGAACAGTTTCAACCTCTGGTAATTCAGGCATAAGTCCTCCTTCTGTAAAAACAAGAAGCAGGCATGAGCCCACCTCTACTTAGTATTCTTTTTCATTATAGCCAAAGTCAGCCAAATCTAGTTTTTTATCACGCCAGTTTTTCTTAACCTTGACCCAAGTTTCTAGGAAGACCTTGTCTCCTAGCATGAGCTCGATATCACGACGGGCCATGCTACCAATTTTCTTAAGCATAGCGCCACCTTTACCGATGATAATCCCTTTCTGACTATCGCGCTCCACCATGATGGTTGCACGGATGTGCACCTTGTCTGTCTCTTCGTCTCGTTTCATAGAATCCACAACTACAGCAACTGAGTGAGGAATCTCTTCACGCGTTAAATGAAGAACCTTCTCACGAACCATTTCTGAAACCAAGAATCGTTCTGGATGGTCTGTGATTTGATCAGATGGGAAATATTGGAAACCTTCGTCCAGATTTTCACTCAAAATATCCACTAGACGAGAGACGTTATTCCCTTGAAGAGCTGAGATTGGAACGATTTCCTTAAAGTCCATTTGATTACGAAAATCATCAATCTGAGACAAAAGCTGGTCTGGATGAACCTTATCGATCTTGTTCACCACCAGAATAACAGGAACCTTAGCAGCCTTGAGACGCTCGATAATCATATCGTCCCCCTTACCACGCGCTTCATCAGCAGGCACCATGAAAAGAACGGTATCCACTTCACGAAGGGTGCTATAGGCAGATTCGACCATGAAATCTCCGAGAGCTGTTTTAGGTTTGTGAATCCCTGGTGTGTCGATAAAGACAATTTGCTCCTTATCAGTTGTGTAAATTCCCATAATTTTGTTGCGCGTTGTCTGCGCCTTGTCACTCATAATGGCAATCTTTTGCCCCATGACATGATTTAAAAAAGTTGACTTCCCAACGTTGGGACGTCCTAAAATGGCTACAAAGCCTGATTTAAAAGTCATAATTTCCTCTTGCTATTTAAAATAATAAATCCCAGATTCGTGGGAGAAAAATCAATGCGCCTGTTAAGGCTGCGAAAAGAGAGACCACTAATACCGCGCCAGCCGCCATATCCTTGGCATTTTTAGCCAGCATAGAAAAGTGATAGTGACTGGCCAAATCCACCACATTCTCGATAGCAGAATTGATAATTTCAAAGGCTACTACCAAAAAAATGCTCAATAGGAGAAAGAGCCATTCGATTCGTGACACCTGAAAAACAAAACCTGCGAGGATGACCACGAGAGCCGTCACCGCATGTTTTCGCATATTGCGTTCTTCCTTTATGGCAGTAAAAATTCCTGTAAGAGCAAATTCTAAACTGGATATCAGGTCACGATTTTTCCATTTTCGTTTATTGTCTTGTGAGTCCATAGGCTGTCAAAATTTCTTCTTGTAAACCGAACATCTCCGCTTCTTCTTCCGGAGTGTAGTGATCATAGCCGTTAATATGTAAAAAGCCGTGTACTGCCAAGAAGCCCATCTCACGCTCAAAGCTGTGGCCATATTCCTCAGCCTGCTCATGAGCCTTATCAATAGAGATGAACAATTCCCCAATATAGGCATCAAACTCAGACATCATCTCTGCTAATTCTGGATTTTCAAGCAAATCTTCTTCGTCAAAGGCAATTTCCAACTCTGGTTTATATTCAAGGCTGATGACATCTGTCGGACGGTCGGTGTCACGGTACTCCAGATTGAGTTCATGACTACGCTCATTGGTCACAAAGGTAACTGCCATCTCCTTGTCTTCTTTTCCTAATTTTTGGGCTGCAAATTCCAAAATCTCTTGGGTTTGTTGCAACATTTCTTTTGAAACTTGACCAGTTTCATCTACCATTTCAATATACATGTGCTTCTCGTTTCTCTTTACTTGGCTTTATTATACCACATTTCCATGATTTTATTCTACCTTTTTGATATAATACTATGGAATACAATCACAAGGAGAGAACGATGTCATTTGACGGATTTTTTTTACACCACATGGTTGAGGAATTGCGAAGAGAATTAGTGAATGGTCGCATTCAGAAAATCAATCAACCTTTTGAACAAGAGTTGGTCTTGCAAATCCGTAGCAATCGCCAAAGTCATCGCCTGCTCCTTTCTGCCCATCCAGTTTTTGGACGCATTCAGCTGACCCAAACAACTTTTGAAAACCCAGCCCAGCCTTCTACCTTTATCATGGTTTTAAGAAAATATTTGCAGGGTGCCCTGATTGAGTCGATTGAGCAAGTGGAAAATGACCGTATTGTGGAAATTACGGTTTCTAATAAAAACGAGATTGGGGACCATATTCAGGCTACCTTGATTATCGAAATTATGGGGAAACACAGTAATATTCTACTGGTCGATAAAAGCAGTCATAAAATCCTCGAAGTTATCAAACATGTTGGCTTTTCACAAAATAGCTACCGCACCTTGCTTCCTGGATCGACCTATATCGCTCCGCCAAGTACGGAAGCTCTCAATCCTTTTACAATCAAGGACGAGAAACTTTTTGAAATCCTGCAAACACAGGAAACGACAGCTAAAAATCTTCAAAGCCTCTTTCAAGGTCTGGGACGCGATACGGCAAATGAATTGGAAAGGATACTGGTTAGTGAAAAACTTTCCACTTTCCGAAACTTTTTCAATCAAGAAACCAAGCCATGCTTGACTGAGACTTCCTTCAGCCCAGTTCCTTTTGCAAATCAGGTGGGAGAGCCTTTTGCCAGTCTTTCTGATTTGTTGGACACCTACTATAAGGATAAGGCTGAGCGCGACCGCGTCAAACAGCAAGCCAGTGAACTGATTCGTCGTGTTGAAAATGAACTTCAAAAAAATCGTCATAAGCTTAAAAAACAAGAAAAAGAGTTACTGGCGACAGACAACGCTGAAGAATTTCGTCAAAAGGGGGAATTACTGACAACCTTCCTCCATCAAGTTCCTAATGACCAAGATCAGGTTATCCTAGACAACTACTATACTAATCAACCTATCACAATTGCGCTTGATAAGGCCTTGACTCCCAACCAGAATGCCCAACGCTATTTTAAACGGTATCAGAAACTCAAAGAAGCTGTCAAATACTTGACTGAGCTGATTGAGGAAACCAAGGCAACCATTCTCTATCTGGAAAGTGTAGAAACCGTCCTCAACCAAGCTGGACTAGAAGAAATCGCTGAAATCCGTGAAGAATTGATCCAAACAGGTTTTATCCGCAGAAGACAACGGGAGAAAATCCAGAAACGCAAAAAACCAGAACAATATCTAGCAAGCGATGGCAAAACCATCATCTATGTCGGTCGCAATAACCTGCAAAATGAGGAGCTAACCTTTAAAATGGCCCGCAAGGAGGAACTTTGGTTCCATGCCAAGGACATTCCTGGAAGCCATGTTGTCATCTCAGGCAATCTTGACCCATCCGATGAAGTCAAGACAGACGCGGCAGAACTAGCCGCCTACTTCTCTCAAGGTCGCCTGTCAAATCTGGTGCAGGTAGATATGATTGAAGTCAAGAAACTCAACAAACCAACTGGCGGAAAACCAGGCTTTGTCACTTACACAGGACAAAAGACCCTCCGTGTCACACCAGACCCCGAAAAAATTACATCCATGAAAAAATCCTGATTTTACTTAAAATCAGGATTTTTAACTTACTATTCACTCAAATCATATTCATACTCAATGAAAATCAAAGAGCAAACTAGGAAGCTAGCCGCAGGTTGCTCAAAGCACTGCTTTGAGGTTGTAGATAAGACTGACAAAGTCAATCACATACATCACCCAAGGAGACGCTGACGTGGTTTGAAGAGATTTTCGAAGAGTATCAATTATAGGACTAATCTTTGCCACCTAGCTTCTCATTGATTTTCATCATCACACTAGCAATTTTTTCACCCCAATAAGGATCTGAGGCATATTCCACATTCATACCAGATGCCTTGTTTCCAAGGAAAGTTCTGCCCCTATCGATATAATTTTCCTTAATCCACTTGCTTGCACCTAAAATTCCCTTATCCACATCATCAAATGTCTTGGCAGAAAGGTAAGGGGTCGTATCATAGGCTGTAATTCCAAAGAAATTATTCTTATCTTTGGCAATCTTACTTCGTCCCCAATCACTTTCTAAAGCACTATGGGCAAGGAGGTAAAGGGCATTGATATGATAATGTTCTTCGGCTTCCTTAAAAGTAGCTCCCTTATTTTCTAAGAGACTATTATTAATATTTAGCAAACTAAATACCTTATCCAAGTCTTCAGCACTATAGTTTGTAGCCTCTGTTAAATCTTTGAAAAGGAAGGGATTCTCAAGCTTAAAACCATCAAAATGCAACCCATCTGCCGAATAATATTTCTTGCCTACTTCCATATCAGAAAGATGAGAAGCTACTGGGATACTAGCATTCTGAGCCACATAGTGATAAAAACGGTGGCCATCACTCTCATAATAAGGGATAAAATCCTTACTAGCATCTAATGCTTGTAAATCTTCTGTTTTCATATAGCCTGACAAACCAGAAACAGTAATAGCCAGATGCTTATCATCACTTTTTCTATCCTTATCTAGCCAGACGACACTACCTTGCGATATATAGGAGAGCTTTTCACCATCTGCATCATAAACATTTGCAGTCACTGGAAGGACCTGATAATACTCAGAGCTAGTCTTGGGCTCCTTATGCCATTTTCCATCGTTTCCTAGCTGATGACCATCAATAGTCTCATTTTTTGCCATGTAGCCAGCAGATTTGAAGTAGTACCAGGCTTGACTATGAGAATCATAGACCCATTCTTTTTCAGCCATTTTGCCATCAGATTTGAGGTAAAACCATGATTCTTTATCCAAAATCCATTCATTGGCTGCCATATAGCCTCCGGATTTTAGATAATAATAGTGACCATTATCAAAAATCCATTCTTTATCAGCATGATTCCCATTTTCTTTAATGTAAAACCAAGATTGGTATTGTTTGTCAAAAAGCCAACCTTGCTGTACTTTAGCGCCACTAGCACTCACATAAGCCTGTTCAATCCACTGACTTGTCAGTAAATAACCACCAGATTTGAAATAATAGTCCTTACCTTTGATTTGGAGCCATTCTTTCTCTGCGTGTTGGCCATCTGCTTTGATATAAAACCAAGCATCATATTGAGAATCATAGACCCAGTCTTCTATTACCTTGGCACCTGTAGCACCGACATAGGAAGCTCCTAGCCAAGCATTTCTTTTCATCTTTCCATCTTGGTCAAGATAATAGAGGACTCCCTTGTCTTCTATCCATTCTGACTTGGCCATATAGCCACCAGATTTGAGGTAAAAATAGTCATCACCTTGCTTTAGCCATTCATTTTCAGCATAGTTGGCATCTTCTTTTATATAAAACCAAGATTGATAGTGAGCATCAAAAACCCACTCATTAGCTGCTTGACTCCCATCTGCTTTCAGGTATTGTTTTCCTTGCCAAGTACCATCACTAGCCATTGCACTCTCTGGTCTGGCTAAGAAAAATAGCAGAGCTAAAAAAACAAATCTCAATTTCTTCATAAACTTTCTTCCTCTGTTCTTTCTATTTTATTGTATCAAAATTCTCTATAATCAACATTACAAACTGATAAAAAATCAAGAACAGATTGATTGCAGTTTACCTCAGAGACTCTTTTACTTCCTTGCGTAGATCTTCCAGACTGCTAATGCCGTATTTGTCCATGGCTTTTGGCAGATTTTCGATGATATCAGGACAGGCATATGGATTGGTAAAGTTGGCTGTTCCAACTCCAATAGCAGATGCTCCAGCCAGATACATTTCTAGGGCAGCTTCAGCCGAATCCACTCCTCCCATTCCAATAATAGGCAGGTCTGTTGTTTGGGCTACTTGGCGGATGAGTTTGAGGGCTACTGGAAAGACTGCTGGACCAGACATTCCACCTGTTCCATTGGCCAAGATTGGTTTTCTGGTTTTTAGGTCAAAGCGCATACCAACTAGAGTATTGATCATGGTCAAGCCACTTGCCCCCGCATCTTCTGCAGCTTTTGCGACTGTGACAATATCCGTCACACTAGGAGTCAGTTTGACATAAACTGGCACATCAGAGGCTTCCACAGCTGCTTTCACCACATCATAAGCTAAATCTGGATCTTGACCAATCAAGAGTCCATGATTACAGTGATCTACGTTGGGACAAGAAATATTGAGCTCAATAGCCTTCACATTAGTTGCCTTGGAAATACCATGAGAAACAGCCGCATACTCTTGTTTTGAAAAACCAGCTACATTGGCAATAATAGGAAGATTTGGATATTCTCTTTCCAACCAAGGTAGCTTTTCAGCCAAAACAACTTCCAAACCAGGATTTTGCAAACCGATTGCATTAAGCATACCAGCGGGTGTTTCTGCCACCCTTGGAGTTGGATTGCCAAAACGGGGTTCAAGAGTTGTCGCCTTGATCATAATAGAACCCAAAAGGTCTAAATCATAGTACTTGGCATACTCTTGACCAAAACCAAAACAGCCTGATGCTGGAATAATCGGATTTTTCAAATCCAAACCAGGTAGAGAAACTTGTAAACGATTTGTAGTCATAATTTTCTCCTTATAATACAACTGTTCCTGTACGGAAAACAGGGCCATCTTCACAGACGCGTTGGCTGACCGTCTCGCTTTCTGGCACTTTTAGGACGCAGGCATAGCAAGCCCCCATCCCACAAGCCATACGAGATTCTAGAGATAGATAGGCTCTTGGGTGGTCATAAAAGGTTTGATTGATATACTTCATCATTCCAGGCGCCCCACATGAGTAAACAGCATCAAACTGACTGTCTAAATCATTAATGACGACGGAAACATTGCCCTTAATACCATAAGAACCATCATCTGTCGTTACAAAGACTTGACTATATTGGGCTAATTCTTTTTCAAGGATAACAGCAGCCTTATTAGCAAATCCGAGAACTGTCACTACTTTCACACCACGCGCATGCAATTCCTTGGCCACCTCAAGCAAGGGTGGGACACCAATCCCCCCTCCAACTAAGAGAATCTGGCTCTGCTCATCTAGGTCAGACAAGTCAAATCCATTTCCCTGAGGTCCCATCACATCAAGAGTATCTCCCTGACTTAAGGTTGAAAAAATAGCTGTACCAGCACCTTCAATCCGATAAATGAGGTGACACTGCTTCTTTACCTTATCAATAGACGAAATTGAAATAGGACGACGCAAAAGATGGGCATCATCAGGCACGCGCAGATGTAGAAATTGACCTGCTCGCATGGCTTCAACCATTTCCCCTTCTAGGACTAATTCAAAGATTGCTGGCGCGATTTCCTCCTGTGCAACCACCTTCATGGTTTCCAAACGAATGGCACCCAAACGTTTCTTACATGTGGGATTCATGACTTTTCCTCCTTAAATTTTAAGGGGATCAGATAAAGAAAAGACCTTGCTAGTGCAAGGCCTCAGTTAAAATCGTACAAGACAAGAGAGCACACTCAAAAAGTCTCCTCTAGAAAATTGTACTATTCTTTTATCTGACACCTTGTGAGTCTCTCTGGACTCCCCTTAAAGGTTAAATTTTTATTAGTATACTCTTTCAGCTAAAAAAAGTCAAGTAGAAAACGAACATTCTACTTGACCTCACGAGATTATTTTTCACGAATGACTTCGACCTTGTAGCCATCAGGGTCTTTTACAAAGTAATAGTTAGGTGCAGTTCCTGGTAGACCATTTGGCTCAGTCACTTCATATCCTTTTGCACTATGCTCTTGATGAAGCGCCTCAAGATCAGGTGTACTGAGGGCGATATGGGCAAATCCATCTCCAACCACATAAGGACCATGATCGTAGTTATAAGTCAACTCCAACTCATAGTCATCACCCTCAAGACCTAGATAGACAATCGTGAAGGCATGGTCTGGAAAATCTCTGCGACGCAATTCTTTAAAACCAAAAGCATCTTGATAAAATGCGATTGATTTTTCAAGATTTTCTACTCGCAAGCAAGTGTGTAGCATTTTTGAAGCCATATTTTTCTCCTTTATTTTCAAAAAGACTGGGACAATCCTGTTCCAGTCTTATCTGTTATTATTTACCAAGTTTTGCTTTCGCTGCATCTGCAAGAGCTGTGAAAGCTGCTGCATCGTTAACAGCCAAGTCAGCAAGCATTTTACGGTTAACTTCGATCTCAGCCAATTTCAAACCATGCATCAATTGTGAGTATGAAAGTCCGTTCATACGAGCTGCCGCATTGATACGAGTGATCCACAATTTGCGGAAGTCACGTTTTTTCTGACGACGGTCACGGTATGCATAGTAGTAAGAGTTCATTACTTGTTCTTTTGCAGTACGGAACAAGATGTGTTTAGCTCCATAGTAACCTTTTGCTAATTTAAGAATACGTTTACGACGTTTGCGTGATACAACGCCACCTTTAACACGTGCCATGTTTTATTTCCTCCAAATATTTCCTAGAATTGTTTACTTACTGTTAGGCTATTATTTCAAGCGAGTAAGCATTGCTTTGATACGTTTGTAATCTCCTGAATGCACCATAGATGCTTTACGAAGATGACGACGTTGTTTCTTAGTTTTTCCGTGGAAACGGTGAGAAGTGTAAGCACGGAAACGTTTAAGTCCACCAGAACCTGTACGTTTGAAACGTTTAGCTGATGCGCGGTGTGTTTTTTGTTTTGGCATGATTTTTTCTCCTTTATTTAACTTTCTGACAATTATTTTTTGTCAGTCGCTGGCGCCAATTGCATGAACATTTGACGTCCATCCATTTTAGCACGTTGTTCGATGATGGCAATATCTTGAGTTGCTTCAGCAAACTCGGCTAAAACTTTTGCACCAATCTCTTTATGGGTAATCATACGACCCTTAAAGCGAATAGATACCTTAACTTTATTTCCTTTTTCAAGGAATTTGCGTGCATTGCGAAGTTTTGTATCAAAGTCACCCTTGTCAATAGTTGGACTTAGACGAACTTCTTTCACAGTAACAACACTTTGTTTTTTACGTTGTTCTTTTTGCTTCTTCTGGTACTCAAACTTGAACTTACCGTAGTCCATAATTTTTGCAACAGGCGGTTTGGCTTGGGGTTGAATCAATACTAGGTCAACATTAGCGTTATCAGCCAAAGCTTGCGCTTCACTGAGTGGCTTGATGCCTAGCTGTTCTCCTTCAAGACCAATCAAGCGAACTTCACGTACACGAATCTCATCATTGATGAATAAGTCTTGCTTTGCTATGGTTTTCACCTCTTTTGTTTTATTAGAGAAAAACAATAGCGGACTCGTAAATATACAAGCCCGCACGTTATGATAGCGTTTCTTAGAAACTTTTCATCCGTAGGGCCAGGCAACTTCATGTCACAAGGCGAGAAGCTCTCACTTCTGCTTTTCTCAACTTTTACATGATACCAAGTTTTCTAGCTCTTGTCAAGATAAAAAGTTATTTTTTTGAAAAGTTTCTGCTCATTAACCAACCGTTTCGACTTTCCAACTATTCCACCCTTTAAAGCGTATAGCTCCATGCTGGTCAGTTCGGTAAACTTTACTATTGATAGTTTCCAGTCGTGTCAAAGTTTCCTGATGGGGGAGTTTCGCTCGATTGTTCTTTCCAACTGAGATAAGAGTAAACTCTGGTTTGAGTTTTTCTAGAAAGTCTGAACTTGATGATTTTTTAGAGCCATGTTGGCCAGCTTTTAAAACATCCACTTTCAAGTCTGGATAGTGCTTCAGCAATTCCTTCTCTCCTTTTTCCTCCAAATTTCCTGTGAAGAGAAAGTACTTATCCAAAAGTTTTCCATACAGAACCAGGGAATCTTCATAACCTCCATCTCCAATTTTCCTTGGAGATAGGACTTCTAACTGACTTCCAAAAATTGACAAGTTCTCTCCTGCTGTTATACTTCTAACTTTTGTTTGGGTCGCTTGTAGTTCTGCCACAAATTGCTTCTGTTTCAAACTGCCTTTTGACACTAAAATTTCGCCTACATGAAAAGCCTTGGTCACCTCCAACAAATCTCCAACATATTCCTTGTCCGTATTGGTCAAAATTAGCTGGTCAATCTTGGATACTCCGCGACTTTTGAGATAGGGTATCAAGGTTCGCTGGGCATTACTGGTCGTCGTCTTTTCTTGCCATTTTTCTATTTTCTTACTAGACTCTGCCTTGCCACCCACATCTATGAGAATGATTTTACCAGTTACATCCCGTAGGAAAATACTTTCCCCTTGCCCAACATCCAGCATGGTGATTTCATTTTCCAGTGGATGCTTGGTCAAGAAAAAGAGACCTGTAATCAATAAGCTCAACACTGCTAGCCTTTTAATGTTTTTCCTCAAATCATAGACCAAAGCCAAGGAAATTAACAATAAGATTAAAATCCATGCATTGGGTTGTCCAAAGACCAGAGGTCTACTTGCCACCTGTGATACAAAGCGAATCATTCCCTCCAACCATTCAAAAATAAAATTCAGCTGAATGACTGGATGAAGAAAGGAAAGGGCAAATAAGATAGACAAGAGCGGTAAGAAGACCAAGTCAAAAAGAAAGGAAAAGACAAAGGTCAAAAGGATAGACCAAGGCTGAAATTCTGCAAAATAGAAGGATAGGATGGGTAATATTCCCAAGGAAATGACTAGACTTTCTCTAGCAACAGCCTTGAGGCCTTCTCCTTCTTTGCTGGTCATGGTCAAGATAAAAGCATAAGCGCAGGACAAGACTCCTCCTGCTGTCAAGAAAAAGTTGGGCATGACGATAAAGAGGACAAGGACCGTCAAGGCAAAATTATCCAAGCCCTTAACACCATGTTGTGCCAGTAACTTTTGCAAAAGACTGCGAATAACTGATGCTGAAAATCCTGTCAGCCCTGCATAGATAAGGGAAAAGGGATAAATCAGCCATTTCAACTTTTCTTGAGTCAAGCCCAATCGCAAGAGGAGTTTCTTAAATCCGTCCATGAAAAAACCTACCTGCATACCCGACAAGGCAAAGAGGTGGATAATTCCTAAACTAGAATAAAGCCCGTTCATCTCCTCAAAGTCGGTGTCCAGATGTCCTAACAAGAGCCCTGTCATGTAATTGCGCATAGGGTCTGGAAAATGCGTCTTAATCCAAACCACAGTCTTTCGACGTAAACTGGACAGATTTTCTCCTATATCCCAACTGCTAACCTTTTGAAGTGACTGGATTCTTTTGATAGTTAATGTTTGGTAAATCCCTTGAGTTTTCAGATAGGCTTGGTAGTCAAAACCACCAAAATTTCTCTGCCCGTCTGGTTCTGAAAGTTTTCCTTCTAGTCCTATCTCATGAAGGTCGGTTAAAGCTTGAAAGGCTTCTTTCTCCTCCTCGGACTGGAGTTTATAATAGACTTGAAAAATTTGTCCGTCAGCCTTGCCACGAAAGGATAAACTATCTCCATTAACTTTGATAGTATCTGGTAAAATCTTCACCTTGTCTACATAAGCGACTAAGTTTTGACTAGCTTGTGTCTGTTGCCAATTTTGAAACAGAAACCAGAAACCAAAGATTCCACAAATCACTAGAACTCTACCTGCTGATTTCCAAGGAAATTGAATAAAGAGACAGACTAGCAGAAAAACAAAGCCCAACAAAGCAAGATAAGATGCTGAGAAAATAGAATAGTAAAGCCAAAGCAACAGAAAACTCAGGTAAATTAGGGGAATAGGGAAATTCTTAATCCACTGTAACATAATCTTTTAGCTTTTCTATGGTCTTGGCACCAATTCCAGAGACCTTCTTAAGTTCATCAACCGACTTGAATTTCCCATTTGACTCACGATGATCGATAATGTCCTGAGCTCGTTTTCCTCCCAGTCCCTTTACCTGCTTGAGTTCTTCCAGACTGGCCTTGTTGAGATTGACCTTCTTGTCCTTGCTTGTTGAAGAAGGCGCTCCAGAACCTGCCTGTTGACTAGCTACTTCTTCTCCCTTAGATGGAACGTAAACCAGAGCCTCATCACTAACTTTCTGAGCTAGATTGAGCGACTTGCTGTCTGCTTGTTCTGTCAAGCCACCAGCCTTCTGAACAGCATCATTGACTCGACTACCTACCGGCAAATCATAAATCCCTGGCGATTTAACAGCACCTTTCACATCTACGGTGATTAGATCTTGTTCAACCGGTTCTTCCTTTTCTTCCTTCTTCACATCCTTTTCGGTCGATGAATCCTTGGAAACAGCTGTAACTTCTGCCTGCAAATTCGTTTCTTTGACAGGTGTGTGTGGAGCTGGCTTTAGCAGGAAAAATCCTCCTACAAGCAAGCCCAGACCGGTACAGATAACAATGATTTTATATTCTTTAATTTTCTCGATAATTGCTTCCATATTTTCTCCTCTCTTAGATTATTCGTAAGAGGAAGAAAAAACAGTTGAAAATTTCTTCTCAACTGTTTATTTATTTGCAAAATAGTCTTCCTTTGTCAAGACATAATGAACCCTTGTAACGATTCGGCCTTCTTCATGCTGGTCCATACAAGCATATGGGTCTAAGTGTGAAAAACGCATACCCGATTTCTCCATGACCTTACCTGATGCGGGATTAGCCTTATCGTGTAAAGCAATCAACTTATTCATCCCTATCTTTTCAAAAGCTAGCTCAATTACGGCACGATTGGCTTCTGTCGTTAATCCTTGATTCCAATACTTTTTATTGATAATGTAGCCAATAGCCGCCTTCTTAAGAGCAGGATCAATCTTGTGCAAATCAATGGTACCGATAAACTGACCATTGCTTTTTAGTTCTATTCCCCACCGTCCCAAGGGATTGGCCAAGTAGAACTGAGCAATATTATTTTGAGTTTCTTCCAAGCTTTGATTGGTTGGAAAAGTGTAGCGCGTATTTTCTATGTCCGAGGCATAGTCAAACATTTCTTCCGCATCATCCAAGGTTACAGGTCTAAGCAATAAACGCTCAGTCTCGACTATGGGATACTGAGCTAGTTTTAAAAAGATTGATTCCATACTTCTCCTCCATTTAAAAATATTTTCTACCAGTCTAGCATAAAAAAGAAGTTACAACAAGTTTTCCTTGCTTTTTAAAGCGGTTTCATATAGAATAAATTCATCACCTTATTTTATAGATAATTGTGATAAATCATTTACAACCCGTCAATAGAAAGGGAGTTTTTCTCTATGTTAATTGGAATTCCAAAAGAAATTAAGAATAATGAAAACCGTGTCGCCCTCACACCTGCTGGTGTCCACAGCTTAGTCGGTCGTGGTCATCGCGTCCTTATCGAAACAAATGCTGGTCTCGGTTCTGGCTTTACTGATGATGACTATCAAAAGCAAGGAGCTGAGATTGTCGCTACTGCTGGTGAAGCCTGGGCTGCAGAGTTGGTCGTGAAAGTAAAAGAACCATTAGCTTCTGAATATGGTTACTTACGTGACGACTTGCTTCTCTTCACCTACTTGCATATGGCTGCTGCTCCTGAATTAGCCGAAGCCATGTTAGCAGCCAAAACAACAAGTATCGCTTATGAGACTGTCCGTGATGATCAGGGGCAGTTACCACTCCTCATTCCTATGAGTGAGGTTGCAGGCCGTATGGCAGTTCAAATCGAAGCTCACTTCTTGACCAAACAAGCTGGTGGATCTGGTGTCCTACTTGGTGGTGTACCAGGCGTTCCAAAAGGAAAAGTCACTATCATCGGTGGTGGTGTCGTAGGAACTCATGCTGCCCGCATCGCACTTGGACTTGGTGCCCAAGTGACCATCCTTGATATCAGTGCTAAACGTCTCTCTGAATTAGAGGAAGTTTTTGGTCATCAAATTCAAACCCTCATGTCCAATTCATTTAACATCGAAGCCAGTGTGAGAGATGCGGATGTTGTTATTGGGGCGGTTCTCATCCCCGGTGCCAAAGCACCAAAATTGGTGACAGATAAGATGGTCAAGCAAATGCGTCCAGGTTCTGTCATTGTGGACGTTGCCGTTGACCAAGGTGGTGTTATCGAAACAGCTGACCGTGTGACAACGCACGATGAACCTGTCTATGAAAAACATGGTGTACTTCACTACGCCGTTGCTAACATCCCTGGTGCTGTTGCCCGTACTTCTACCATTGCCCTTACAAATGTCACTATTCCTTATATCGAAGCTTTGACAGAAAAAGGATTCGCACAAGCAATTTCTGAAGATGAGGGCTTGCGTCAAGGTGTTACCACTTATCAAGGTTACTTAACCAGTCTTCCAGTAGCTCAAGGTCTCGATCAAAAACATACTCCAATTGATGAACTAGTATAAAAAATCTAATTATCAGATAAAAGAAAGAGCAATTCCACCTGAACTGCTCTTTCTTGCTATTCTGTTTCTTCTTGGATTTCTTCACGCTCTTCATTTTTAATTGGAGCTGGTTCATAAGCTCGGATAATCTGAGCGACAACTGGATGGCGAACCACATCCTTGGCTGAAAAATGAACAAAGTCAATCTGGTGAATGTTCTTGAGCTTTTCCTGAGCATCAATCAAACCGGACTTGACGTTACGCGGAAGGTCAATCTGACTGATATCTCCATTGACAATCATCTTAGAATTAAAACCTAAACGAGTCAAGAACATCTTCATCTGCATGATAGTCGTATTTTGCGCCTCATCGAGAATGACAAAGGCATCATCCAAGGTTCGTCCACGCATATAGGCAAGGGGCGCAATCTCGATAATTTCACGCTCCATGAGTCGAGTTGTTTGGTCTTTTCCCAGAATCTGATACAAGGCATCATAAACAGGTCGAAGGTAAGGATCTACCTTCTCTTTAAGATCACCCGGAAGAAAACCTAGACTCTCGCCAGCTTCCACTGCCGGGCGTGTTAGGATAATCCGCTTAACCTGACCACGTTTAAGAGCTGTCACAGCCAAGGTCACTGCAAGGAAGGTCTTCCCCGTACCTGCTGGCCCAATTCCAAAGGTCACATCATGCTGTTTAACACTGTCCACATAAAGTTTTTGACCCAAGGTTTTGACACGGATCGGCTTCCCTGTATTATCTTTGATAATTTCTTCTTCATAAAGGGCAACAAACTTGTCGATTTCATCGTTTTTGACCATGCTAATTGCAGTCACCACATCTGGCGTACCAACGGTCATCCCACGGTTCACCAAGACCATGAGAGCTTGGATAACCTGACGAGCTTCCTCGCAAGCAGACTCTTCTCCCAAAACCTGGACAATCTCCGTACGAGCATGAATCACAACATCAAGCTCTTCTTCCATCAAACGAAGATGGCGTTCATTGGAACCAAAAAGATGAAACAAGTCATCTGGATGACTCAGTTGAATGTCTATTGAATGTTCCTTCAAATAAAGAACCTCTCTAATCCTTTTATTTCTTTTTATTATAGCAAAGAGAACAATAAAATACTAGCCTCATCTCATTGTCTCTAGTGTTCTAAGTATTCTTGCCAGATAGAATCAAAGTCTCCTAGGTTAAAAGAGAAACTGGCATGTTCCTCCAAAAAGCGACTCACCTCATCAAAATCATCCGTGTGTTTTGGGAAGGCTGACTCTTCAAAAGCGAGGTCTGCCAAGATAGACTTGGGACTGTTACTTTTAGGATTGCGCTCAGTCATGAGCCAAGTGTAAAATGATTTTCTCATAAATCTCCCTAAATCAACTCTGTCCCAAACTGGTCTTGCTTGATTTTACCAGCCTTCATAAGACCACCTAAAGCTTTCTTGAACTGACCTTTAGAAATGCCAAAGGTTGCCTTGATGTCGTCTGGAGATGACTTATCATTTAAGGTCATGAAACCGCCATTGCTTTCCAAGTAGGTCAAAATCATCTGAGCATCATTTTCCAACATTTCAAATGAACGAGGTTTGAGAGAGAGGTTCAGAGTGCGGTCCACTTCACGGAAACCAATGACACGCGCATCTAATACTTGACCCAAACGTGGCTCTGCATAGCGCTCGCTAGGATGGATAAAGCCAAGCATGTTATTTTCTGGCAGATAGACAAAGGTCCCTGACAGCTTGAGGCGGTAAACAATGGCTGGCCAGTTTTGGTTCTGCATGTTGTTGTAGGCAGGACGAGCCAGACGTTGGAAGTCTTCTTGATAAGCCAAGAGTCCCCAGATACGGTCTTTCTTGTCCACTTCAAGACGGATATAGAGTTGGTCGCCCTTCTTAGGCCAGAGTTCCTTGAGCTCAGGGAGAATATCGAGTGACACAACGATTTCCTTGTCAGGAAGGCCTGTATCCACAAAGACACCCAAGTCTTTACGAACTTCCGTTACAGTTCCCCAACCAAATTGGTCCTGAGTTGCAGTCACTTCTAGAGTGGTCAAACGGAGTTTTTGCTTCATATCCGTGTAGGCAAAACCTTTAACCGTATCCCCAACTGTATGTTGACCTTCTTCCTTGGCAAGAGCATAGGTCTGGCCATCCTTTTGCACAAAGTAAAAACGGTCGTTTTCATCGATGATCAGTCCAACGATAAAACTTGCAAGATTTGTATTCATATTTCCTTCTTTCGAATAAAACTCAGCCAGCAATGCCAACTGAGTTTTTCTGTTTATTTTTTAGACTTCCAAAAGTTCTTTCTCTTTGTTGGCAGTCATGTCGTCGATGTGTTTAACAGCATCGTCTGTTACTTTTTGAATGTCTTTTTCAAGAGTCTTCAATTCGTCTTCAGTGATTTCTTTTGCTTTTTCTTGTTTCTTAGCTTCGTCCATAGCATCGCGACGGATATTGCGGACAGCCACTTTAGCATTTTCGCCGACCTTCTTCACTTCTTTAGCAAGGTCACGACGAGTTTCTTCTGTAAGAGCAGGGATAACCAAACGAATAACAGAACCGTCGTTAGCTGGTGTGATACCAAGATCAGAGGCATTCAAGGCACGTTCGATGTCTTTCAATGAAGACTTGTCAAATGGTGTCACCAACAAAACACGCGCTTCTGGAATCGTAATTGAAGCGATTTGGTTAAGAGGAGTTTCTACTCCATAGTATTCTACATGTACACGGTCCAGCAAGCTTGCATTGGCACGACCGGCACGGATACCACCAAATTCACGAGCAAGTGACTGGTGAGACTGGGTCATTCTCTCTTTAGCTTTTTCAATAATTGCGTTAGCCATAATCTTTCTTATTCCTTTTCTTAGATATTATTTGAAACTGTTGTTCCGATATTTTCACCAAATACGACACGTTTGATGTTGCCTGGTTGGTTCATGTTGAAGACAACCAAGTCAATGTCGTTATCCATTGAGAGGGTTGAAGCTGTTGAATCCATGATACGGAGACCTTTATTGATAACGTCACGGTGGGTCAATTCTTCAAACTTAACGGCTGTCTTGTCTTTCTTAGGATCGGCATTGTAAACACCATCGACACCGTTTTTAGCCATAAGAATAGCATCTGCTTCGATTTCAGCTGCACGAAGGGCCGCTGTTGTATCTGTTGAGAAGTAAGGTGAACCAATTCCGGCACCAAAGATAACGATACGGCCTTTTTCAAGATGACGAAGGGCACGTCCACGTACGTAAGGCTCTGCCACTTGTTGCATAGCAATAGCTGTTTGCACACGTGTATCAACCCCAACTTGTTGCAATGAATCTGCCATCACAAGAGCATTCATAACAGTCCCAAGCATTCCTGTGTAATCTGCCTGAACGCGGTCCATACCTGCTTCTGCAGCAGGTTCTCCACGCCAAAGATTTCCTCCACCAATAACAAGGGCAATTTCGATACCTAAGCTATGAACTTCTTGAATCTCTTTTGCGATTGTTTGAACTGTTTGGATATCAATCCCTACGCCACGTTCACCGGCAAGGGCTTCACCTGATAACTTGATTAAAATACGTTTATACTTGGGATTCGCCATTTTCACTCTCCTTCTTTTATCCTACCTATTTTATCACAATTTCTAAGATTTTTATAGTATCATGAGCAATTCTTTCAAAAAAATTAGACCGTTAAAAATTCCTCTAAATCGTTAAGAGCACGCTCTGCAATTTTTTCATAACGAGCCTTCTTATCACGGATACGTTCACCTTCCAACTCCTTGATAATCCCGAAATTGACATTCATTGGTTGGAAATGTTTGCTGTCAGCATGGGTGATATAATGAGCCAGACTTCCAATCGCTGTGGTCTCTGGGAAAACAGCCTCGCTTTCTCCCTTGAAGAGACGAGCGGCGTTAATTCCCGCAACCAAGCCTGAAGCAGCTGACTCAACATAGCCTTCCACACCTGTCATCTGACCAGCAAAGAAGAGGTTTGGCTGTTTCTTGGAACGATAGGTCTGCTCAAGAAGATTTGGTGAATCCATGTAAGAATTGCGGTGCATGACACCATAACGTACAAACTCCGCATTTTCAAGACCTGGAATCATTTGGAAGACACGCTTTTGTTCTCCCCATTTGAGGTGGGTCTGGAAACCAACAATATTGTAAAGGCTACCAGCCGCATTGTCCTGACGAAGCTGGACAACCGCATAAGGGGTTTTGAATTCTCCATCACGAGGTCCTGTGTAGTCTTCTGGATACTCAAGACCGACTGGTTTCATAGGACCATAAAGCATGGTTTTAATACCACGTTTAGCCATGACTTCGATAGGCATACAGCCTTCAAAGTACTTTTCTTTTTCAAAAGAATTGAGCGGAGCTTCTTCCGCATTGACCAAGGCTTCATGGAAATCCATAAATTCTTGCTTGGTCATGGGAGCGTTGAGATAAGCGGCTTCTCCCTTATCATAACGAGATTTGAGATAGACCTTGCTCATATCGATAGTGTTGACATCGATAATCGGCGCTGCCGCATCGTAGAAATAGAAGCCATCGCCATCATTAAGGGTGTGAATCTTTTCAGCCAGGGCATCACTAGTCAAGGGACCAGTAGCGACAACTGTGATAACATCTGTCGGTAATTCTGTAATTTCATCACGCACCACTTCAATCAAGGGGTGGTTGGCCACTTTTTCGGTCACCATTTGGGAGAAATCATCACGGTCCACCGCAAGCGCACCACCTGCAGGAACACGTGTAGCCTCAGCAGATTCCAAAATAACAGAACCCAAGCGACGCATTTCTTCCTTGAGAAGCCCGACAGCATTTGTCAGAGCATCTCCACGAAGAGAATTAGAACAAACTAACTCTGCAAAATTGTCTGTTTTGTGTTGAGGTGTTGACTTGACACCACGCATTTCATAAAGTTTAACTGGAATACCACGTTCTGCAATTTGGTAGGCTGCTTCAGAACCTGCCAAACCAGCACCAATAACATTGATATAAGATTGAGACACGACACTAATACCTCTTTGGGTGGAACCTAAGTTCATATCAAAACAAGGCACTGGCTTGTTTAACACCCACAAATCTTTCTATTTTTTCTTCTACTAGTATAACAAAAAAAGGGAAGAAGGCAAACTTCCCTGTTTAGTCATTTTCTTCCCAATCGTGATAGGCAGCGTAAAGCTGGCTCTTATTCCACTGGTAAAACTTAGCTACTTCCTTGATAGCTTGGTTTTTCTTCATGCCTTGCTGGATACGGGCTTGAATTTCTAAGAATAAGTCCTCCTCGTCTTTTTCTTCCACATCCTGACTGGCACCTTCAACAATGAGAAGGCATTCTCCCTTAAGTGGCGTTTCAGCGATGCTTTCCAGCAATTCAGAGATCTTTCCTCGTTGGTATTCTTCATAGATTTTAGTCAATTCCCTAACCAAGACGACCGAGCGGTCACCATAAACTGCTAGCATATTTTCCAACGTATCTGCCACACGATGGGGCGATTCATAGAAAATCTGAGTTTCAGGATAGTCTTTTTTCAAGTCGAAAAATTGCTTTTGCTGACCTGATTTTCTTGGTAAAAAACCGTAAAAGATATGTGGCTGCGGCGCTAAACCACTGGCAATCAAAGCAGAAATTCCTGCAGAGGCACCTGGAACAGTGACAACCGCAATTTCTTCCTCAATAGCTACCTTAACCAAATCATGGCCAGGGTCTGAGATACTAGGCAGACCCGCATCGGAGACCTGAGCAATACTTTGCCCTGCTTTCAGGAAACCAATCAAATCAGGAATTTTTTCCTTGGCATTGTGCTCATGAAAACTGATCTGCTTGGTCGAAATGTCAAAATGCTTGAGCAAAAGACCTGTATTGCGCGTGTCCTCAGCAGCAATCCAGTCCACTTCTTTCAAGGTCTGAATAGCTCGAAAGGTCATATCATCTAGATTGCCAATCGGCGTTGCCACTAGGTACAGCTTGCCATAGGGAGACTGCCCCTTAAAACTTTTTTGAATCTGCATGCCTACTCCCTGTATAACAACTCGTCACAGAACATACATTCCTCATCCTGCTCTCGACGTTGTCCATAAAAATCATTACAAACGTGAAATCCATCCCGGTAAATGCGACGGACACTTTCACGAACATGCTTAGCCTTGACAGGAGCATCTGCTTCCACCTCACCCAAGCGTTCGCGCAACTTACTATTTTCCAAGCGAAGAGCTGTATTTTCCTCTACCAGGCTCTTGAGATTTTTCTTGATGGCTTCCACATCGGCCAAAGTTACCAATAACTGTTGGGAAAAATCATCCAGCGCGTCAAATAATTCTTTTTTGTCCATAAAACAGCCCTTTCCTTTCATTATCGTTCATTTTTGAGTTTATATTTCTTTCAAGACCAGGTATTCCAAGGCATTTTGAAAACTGACATTAGCCTGCCACATTTTTCTAGCTTCTAGCAAATCTTGTAGAATCACCCTTACTCTTGCTTGTAGGATATCTTGTCCACAGAGAACTTCAAGAATCCGTAAAACCTGATCTTGTTTTTCCTTGTCATCTGCTAAGTTCGCTAATTTAGCAACCTGCAGATAACTTTCTTTTTTCTTAGCTACTAACCAAGCCAGCAGGCGTTCACTTTCATCGACCAAAGTCCAAAAACTTGCCTGATTAGCCAACTTTTCTGCTTCAGCTCGCGATTGACTAAACTGAGCTAGGAGAGTCGCTTTTTTCTTAACCAGTCCCATTTGTTCTAAGAGCAAGATCAGCTTCTCTTCTTGTTTTTTAAAGTGGAAAATCTGGGTCCGACTTCGGATTGTTGGTAAGATTTTTTCCTCATCTCTGGTCAAGAAGAAAATGTAAACCTCACTCTGGGGTTCTTCGATGACCTTGAGCAGAGAATTGGCTGCATTAGGATGCATTTTCTCAGCTTGCTCGATAATAAAGACCTGCTGCTGGCTTTCAATCCCTGCTTGAGAAAACTGTCCCACCAATTCCCGAATGCGTTCTGTCTTAATAACCTGATTGACTGGCTTAATCAAGGTGACATCGGGAAATTCTCCCTGTTCAATCAGCTTACAATTTCGGCATTTCTCACATGGTAAAACACCTACTTTATCTGTACAAAAGAGGCTCTTAGCTAAAAATTGCGCCATTTCCAAGCTTCCAAAGAAACCTGAAAAGAGGTAGGCATGATTGAGCTGGTCTTGCTCCAAGATACGGACAAAGCGGTCAAACTGTTCTGGCTGCCAGACCTTTAGTTGATCTTGTTTCATTTAGCTAATCCCATTCTGTCAAACAAGACAGCCTTGGTAGTTTCCACAACTTGCTCTAAAGGGAGACTAGCATCAATCTTAACAATACGACTTCCTTCTTTGTCCAGAAGAGAAAGGTAACCTTGACGGACTTTTTTGTGCAAGTCCAACCCTTCCAAGTCCAAACGATTGACCTCACGATTGCTATTAGAAGCAATTCGAGCCAGTCCTTCTTCCACCTCGATGTCAAAATAGAGTGTCAAATCGGGTTTAAGGCCATCTGTCGCAAAGTAATTGAGCCAATCAATGGCATCAATATCCAAGCCACGACCAAATCCCTGATAGGCAAGAGAACTATCGATGAAGCGATCCATAATGACCAACTTGCCAGCTTCAAGGGCAGGGAGAACTTTTTCCACCAAGTGCTGTCTGCGACTGGCGATATAGAGCAAAAGCTCTGTTTTAGCATCCATCTGAGTATGACTTGGATCCAAAATTACTTCCCGAATCTTCTCCCCAATCAAGACTCCGCCAGGTTCACGGGTCGTCAGCACCTCTACCCCTTTTTCCTCTAAAATTGGTAGCAGAGCCTCTAAAACACTGGTCTTTCCTGCTCCCTCTGGTCCCTCAAGAGAGACTAAAAATCCTTTTGACATGTCTAACTCATTTCTTTTTTACTACTTCTATTCTATCAAAAAAATGTGGGTTTGTGACAATCTTTTTGTCTTCTCATTTCAACCACCATAAAAGAGGCAGATAAAACTACCTCTTATTTACCTAATTCTTGTGTTCGTTTGTAGGCTTGATGAACTGCATCCATGACCGTTCCTCGAAAAGCATGCGCTTCTAAGCTCGCTACACCAGCGATAGTGGAACCTCCTGGGCTACAAACTTGGTCTTTCAAGACCCCAGGATGCTCTTGGCTTTCTAGGACCAATTGCCCAGCTCCTACCACAGTTTGAGCCGCCATTTTCAATGCCGTTTCTCGTGGCAATCCCGTCTGAACACCTGCATCTGCCAAGGCTTCGATAAAGAGATAGACAAAGGCCGGTCCACAACCTGCAAGACCTGTCGCTGCATCTATTAAGCTTTCCCCAAGTTCAACCAAGAGACCAGCCTTGGCTAAAAGCTGACAAAAGAGATCACTGTCCTCAGACCTGCAATTAGGAGACAAGGCATAACTAATCACTCCTTGACCAATAGAAGCAGGGGTATTTGGCATCATACGAATAATTAGGTGTTGACTTGGGATAAGACTTGCTAGTTTTTCTAAAGTCAATCCAGCTGCCATCGAAATCAAAAGAAGACTTTCTCGTTTTTCAAGGATGGTCTGATATTGAGAAAGTAAGTCTGAGAACTGAGCTGGCTTAACACCTAGAAAAATCACATCTGCTTCTGCAAAGATTTCTTCGTTGCTGGAGGCTTGACCGCCAAAGTCAGAAATGAAAGCATCCACTTTGGCTTGGCTACGATTGGCAAGGAGAAGGTCATCGCCCGTCTTGGCCTGCAAGACAGCTTTGGCCAAACTAGCACCCATATTCCCCAAGCCGATAAATCCAATCTTCATCTCTTACTCCCTTATCTGCCCATCACCAGTAACCACATACTTGTAGCTGGTCAATTCCTTCAAGCCCATGGGACCACGCGCGTGGAGTTTCTGAGTAGAAATCCCCATTTCACAACCCAGACCAAATTGGCCACCATCGGTGAAACGAGTTGAGGCATTGACATAAACCGCTGCAGAATCCACTTGATCTGTAAAGTAAGCTGCAGCTTCAGCATTTTCCGTCACAATGGCATCCGAATGATGGGTACTGTGAGCCTCAATATGGGCAACCGCTTCTTCTAAACTGCTCACAACCTTAATAGCTAGGACATAGTCCAAAAACTCAGTATCAAAGTCTTGATCCTCAGCTGCTTGACCTGAAAGAAACTGACTTGCTTTTTCATCCAAGCGGAATTGAATTGGCTCCAGTCCAGCTTCCTTACGCTCTGCAACTAGAACTTGCTCCAAGCGAGGAAGGAAGCTTGCTGCTTTGTCTTCATGAACAAGTAGAACCTCCATGGCATTGCAGACAGAAGGACGACTGGTTTTGGCATTGTTGATGATAGACAGAGCCTTGTCTTCATCTGCATCCTTATCCACATAAACATGGACAATCCCAGTTCCTGTCTCGATAACAGGTACGATAGCATTCTCAACCACTGCATTGATCAAACCAGCTCCTCCACGAGGAATAAGAAGGTCTAGATAGCCCTTTGCCTTCATCATGGCGTAGCTACTTTCACGGCTAGTATCTTCCACTAGTTGAATCACATCTGGATGAATGGTAGTCGTCTCCAAGCCCTTTTTCAAGGCTGTGACAATAGCATGAGCTGTTTGATAGGCATCCTTCCCACTACGAAGAACAACTGCATTTCCACTCTTGAGAGCCAGAGCAGCCGCATCAGACGTCACATTTGGACGGCTTTCATAGATAATACCAATAACCCCCATAGCCACCCGTTTCTTTGTGATAACCAAACCATTTTCAAGATGATTGGTTTCTAAAACTTCACCGATTGGATCTGGTAAGGCAACCACTTCACGAATACCAGTTGCCATTGCTTCTATACGTCTTGCATCCAAATAAAGACGATCCAGCATCACATCTGAGATTTTACCCTTAGCAGCTTCCATATCAAGGGCATTGGCTGCTAAAATTTCCTCATTATCTGCTAATAAGTGATCAGCCATGGCTAGCAAGGCTTGGTTTTTCACCTCTTCACTAGCTGTGTTGATCGATTTTTTAACAGCCTGTACCTGTTCAAATTGTTCTTGTGTACTTACCATAATTTACCTCTAAAATTCTGTAAAGAGTAGTTGGATTTCAGGAGTAATGGAAATCCAATCGTCACGGTGAATCAAGACACCTTTGGCTTTTTGAGAACGTAACATATCCTCCAAAGCAGATGCTCCAAATTGCACGCGTCCTTTTCCAAGTGATTTTCCACTTTCCTTGTCAAATACTGTCACAATATCACCGTAAGAAAAGGCCCCTTCTGCGTCAACTACACCAGATAAGAGAAGACTCTTTCCATGTTGGGAGAGAGCTTCTGCAGCCCCTTTATCAACCCAAATAGAACCCTGACTCTGAGCATAGAATGCAAGCCATTGTTTCTGGGTACGAAGTCCCTTCTCTTGCGCAACAAAGTAGGAACCATCCTTGGTCTCCTCAGCCGCCTCAATCATAGCATCTGCCTTCAAGGATGAGCAGATATAAACAGGAACTCCTGATTCTGTCGCAATAGTTGCAGCCTTGATTTTGGTTAGCATGCCCCCAGTTCCATTTGACGAGCCAGCTCCACCAGCCATATCAATAATCTCACGATTGATGGTCTCGATTTTCTCCAAGCGTTTGGCTTTTGGATCTGAATTAGGATTTCCAGTATAGAGACCGTCCACATCTGTCAAGAGGACTAAAAGGTCTGCTTGGACCATGGCCGCTACCTGGGCACTAAGAGTGTCATTGTCCCCAACCTTGAGCTCATCAATAACGACACTGTCATTCTCGTTGATGATAGGAATTGCCCCACGACTAAGTAGAACTGACAAAGCCTGATGGGCATTTTTATAACGGCGCTTATCCACAAAGTCATCCTGGGTCAGCAAGATTTGTGCAGAAACGATTTGGCGCAAGAGAAGGTTGGTCGTGTATTCTTCCAACAAAAGCCCTTGTCCTACCGCTGCTGAGGCCTGTTTATCAGCAATCTTAGTCGGACGCTTTTTAAATCCTAAGGCTCCAAAACCAGCAGCAATGGCACCCGACGACACCAAAATCAACTCATGACCAGCTTCGTGCAACATAGCCAATTGCTGGGTAATAGCCTTTACCTTACTACGTGATAAACTTCCATCCTCATTCGTCAGAGAAGAAGTCCCCACCTTAAAGACAATCCGTTTGAATTTCATAGTCTCACTCCGATTCTTCATATTTATCCATTATAACATGAATGGCAGGAAATAGAAAAGAGTTGATAGGAAAAAGAAGGCCCTAAAACCTTCTTTTTTACTGCTGTTCTGATTCCGATTTATTTGCACTTGTTTCAGTGCTTTGTGAAGTTGAAGAAGTCAAATCTTGACTAGTTGAAGAACTTGTAATACTTTCGTGTTGACTCGTTTCTTTATTTTCAAGATCTTTTTTCACTACTTCATTGGATTCTTTTATTTCTGAGTTACTTGTATCTCTAGTTGTAGCAGATTTCTCTACCGGAACATCCACTAACCAGGCACCACTTGAATCAACAGTATAGCCTTCTGGTGTCTTACCGTTCACAAGTAATTGACCATTTTCTTTCAAGAAGTACCATTTATCCTTGTCTTTAATCCAACCAACAGCTCGTGAACCGTCTTCCTTATAGAAATACCAATCATTTGCCTTTTTAAGCCAGCCTTGCTTCATAGCTCCTGATTCTTCTAGATAGTAATGATGACCAGAAACTTCTATCTCGCCTGTCTTCATGGTACCAGTAGAATCCATATAGTACCAGGTTTCTTTATCTTTTACCCAGCCCGTTTTCATTTCCCCTGATTGAGCAAAATAGTACCATTGTCCATCAATCTTACGCCATCCTGTTATCATATCCCCATCATTTGATAGATAATAGGTCTGACCGCCAGTATTAAGCCAACCAGTCTCCATCTGATTTTCTTTGTTGAAATAATACCAGCTTCCATTGATTTTCTTCCAATTTTTAGCAGATGCACCAGAGTCTGTCAAATAGAACCAACGATTGTTCCATTTTTTCCATTGATTCTGTAACAAGATACCCGTTTGGTTGAAGTAATACCATTCACCCTTGATTTCATTCCAACCAACTGCATATTCTCCTGTAGAGTCAGGCGCTTGATACCACCAGTTTCCATAAGCACTCTTATGCCAACCAGCTTGAAAACTTGGAATCTGCTTGTAAGAAGTTGAAATATTGACAAAACCATCTTGTCGAATATCAAAAACTGTCGCATCATAGTCTTTGCTGGCTGCGTTGATTCTCTCAATTCCTCGTTCTTTAAGCCAATTGACATACTCACTATCAACACCATTTTTCCAAGGTAAACTATCCGAAGTTTGAACAATCAAACTCGGACTCAAATGTTTAATAAAATCCTTGGTATTTGATTTGTTGGTATCATGGTGATGATTAAACTTCATCAAATCAACTTTTCCAATGAGAGGACCATACTTGTCTTCTGCTCCATGAACATTATCTAAGTCGCCCCCAAGGTAAATTTTCTTACCATTGACTTTTACCACGCTAATCAAAGAATTAGAATTATCATCCCAAATTTTCTTTAATTCACCTGATGAATCAGTTTCATTTTCATAGTTATAGAGTTGAATATCCATGTCTCCAAACTGAAAATGAGCATCCCCTTGTGTGATATTTTGAATAACTGAAACACCTTTTTCAGCGGCAGTCTGTAAAACCTTATCATAGCCATACATATTATCCCATAGACGTTCAGAATTAGTAATACGATTATCACTATATTTTTTAAGATAAACTCGGTCAACTGGATAGGTAGACAGTAATTCATCAACATTTCCAATATGGTCACTGTGAGTATGAGTGACTAAAATAAAATCAAGTTTTTGAACACCCAATTCCTTCAAACGACGAAAGACACGGTCTGTTAGAACATGCTTATAAGATGTTTCAATTCCTTCTCTCCACGGATAACGAGAATCACTTCCATCTGGGAAATCATAATCTTCTCCTGTATCAATCATGGCAAAATGTCCATTGCTTTCAAGAATAATCGCATCACTGCCACCTTCTTGAACATTGATAAAGTGAATTTTATTTCCTGAACTTTCTTGAGCTTGAACATCTCCATACCATGACAAACCTAAAAAAGCGCCTGCAAGTGCTAAACTAGTTAATTTCTTTTTCATTCTTACTTCCTCAATCTCTCCAAAGTTTCCTTAAAAATCTCTGGGATATCTGCTGTAAATTCCAAAATCTCACCTGTTCTCGGATGAGTAAAACCTAGGGTCTTGGCATGAAGAAATTGTCCATGCCCTTTCAGAGTCTTACGAGGACCATAGACTTCATCCCCAGCGACTGGATGACCAATATAAGCCATATGAACACGGATTTGATGGGTACGCCCTGTCTCCAGTTGTAACTCCACTAAGCTGTAATCACCAAAGCGTTCCAAGACGTGGAAACGAGTCACTGCAGGCTTCCCTTTAGCAGTCACAGCCTGTTTCTTACGGTCTTTTTCACTACGGCCAATCGGCGCTTCAATCACACCGCGATCATTGGGTAGATTTCCATGAACAATCGCCCAATATTTGCGTAAAGACTTTTTATCCTTGAGTTCTTTGGCAAGTGCTAGATGCGCCTCATCGTTTTTAGCAATCATGAGAAGGCCTGACGTATCTTTATCAATACGGTGAACAATTCCTGGACGCAGAACCCCATTGATACCCGACAAGTCCTTAATATGATACATAAGGGCATTTACCAGAGTACCACTAATATGACCAGCACTCGGATGCACAACCATCCCCTGAGGTTTGTTAACGACAGCCACATCCTCATCTTGGTAGATGATTTCTAGTGGAAGATTCTCAGCCACATACTCTAAAACCTCCGGCTCTGGTACATGGTAAGTGACGATATCTCCCTCTCGAACAGTGTATTTAGCTTTCTTGACTTGGCCATTGACCAAGACCTGGCCTGATTTAATTTGTTCATTCGCGAGACTACGTGATAATTCTGTCAAATCCGACAAAGCCTTATCCAAACGCATGCCACCAGTTTCAATTTTAATTTCCATTTGTTTCCTCTTTTAGCATTGCAATCAATAAAATAATCACTCCAACCGTCAAATAGCTATCTGCTACATTGAAAATTGCAAAATTGATAAAGTCAAGGTGGAACATATCCACAACAAATCCCTGACTAATTCTGTCAATAAAGTTTCCAAGACCACCTGCGATAATCAAGGTCAAACCCAAGACCATCCAGAGTGAGTCCTCCATGTGCTTATGTAGATACCAAATGGCACCTACCATAACGACAAGTGTAATGATAGCAAATAACCACTGCTGGTCTTGTAACATGGAGAAGGCTGCCCCTCGATTTTGCAGGTAGGTCAAGCTAACGAAATTGGGAATCCAAGAGCGTACTTCACCCAGTGGAATCTGCTGGACGATATAGGATTTAACTAACTGATCCAGCCCAATCAAAAGCAGTACAATGACTGCCACTATTCCTCTTTTTTTCATGATTTCCTCTTCTGATTAAAATATTCTTGCATGACTTCTACGAAAAGATTCCCAGCTTGACTAAGCTCCACTTCCTCACGTTTAACATAGACCATGCGATTATCTAGGTTATCCTTGAGACGAATGACTGTGATACCATTAACACTATCACTATCTAAAAATCCAGAACCTGTCGCATAGGCGTCCGTCCGCTCCAAAATACCATTCAAAGTAGCACGGTCTGTCACATTAAACATCTGTGAGCTTGCACTAGTATCAACAAAATTCTCTGAATAATAAAGGTACTCGTCTTTCTCTTGAGTGAAACGAACCGTTGGTAAATCTGCTAAATCCTCCATGACCAATTCCTCTTTCTGGGCTAAAGGATGCCCTTCACGAAGATAAATATGGGTATGAAAGGGAATTAATTCAATGACCTCAAGACCTAGCTTTTCAACCCGTTGCATGATCCCTTTTTTATTTTGATTGTTGAGGTAGATAATCCCAATCTCACTGTGCCCCTGAGCTACTTCATCAAGTATTTGAACTGTAGTAGACTCAAAAATACGGAAGTTCTTATAGTCAGGATAGCGCTCTGAGAAGGCTGTAATGGTTGGTGGCAAGAAGTCATAGTGCTGACTGGCAATGGAAAATTCATCTTTTTCTTCCTCAGGATTGGCATACTGATTTTGAAAAATATCAAATCCTTTAACCAATTCTTGCGCTTTTTCATAGAATTCCATACCACGACGGGTCAAGAAAGTCCCTGAGCTGGTCCGACGGAAAATCTTAAAGCCCAACTCTTTTTCCAAATCACGAACAGAAATAGACAGACTCGGCTGACTCACATACATCTTCTCAGCAGCTTCACGGAAAGTACCGCTATTGGCAATGGCAACAACATAGCGTAATTGTTGAATGTTCATCTTCTACCCCCAACTTCTTTATCTTTTCATTATACCATATTTTAGAAGTTTTCCAAAAAGGAAAAAAGTCTGGAAATTTTCAAATTCCAATGAAGAGTCTAACAACCCAATACAAGAATTAGAATAATGTCTTTTTCAGTCCTCATTTTGGTTCAAACAAATAAAAACAGCAAATCTTGTTGATTTACCGTTTATAATATGATGCAAGAAAAGCCTCTAACATTTTCTTTTGTCCTATAAATCAACTAGAAAAAAACTCTTTAATCCTATTGGCTATATCTGGACTTACTTGCCAAATACCAGCATAAGGTTGCTCAATATACTGTCTTTTCTTCTTAGTATATAGATAGACTACACTATCCTTTTCTTCATTCTGATGATAAAACTTGATAATGATATAATCTTTAACATTTGTCGGTTGATCATTTACACTCTCCAAAGAGGTAGATTTTGACTGTCTCTGTATCTCCTTAATCAATTTTGAAATTTCTTCTCTCTTGTTGATAGTTTTAATATCTTCAGAGGTTTTTTTCTGCAGAGAAATTACAGAAATAGTTTCAGGTTCAGGAAGAATAAGTTTTTTCTTACTGACACAAGCAGATAGAACAAGAAAAGAGATTGAACAGACTATCATGGTGATAAGCTTTTTCATACAGGTTCACTCCTTTCCATATTCCTGCTTACTTACTCAGATACAATTATAATATCAAATCTTAGCAATTTTTACAATATCTTATTCCCTTATAAAATTCATTATTGTAAAAGTTTTACATTCAACGTAAAATAAAGTAGCTGATAAATTCGCTTCTTACATTGGTTTTTAAAATATGGGTATCAGCATGGGTATCAAAACAAAAAAATAGGCTCTCCGAAAACTCGGAAAGCCTTATTTAATGCTACTTCTAGCTTCCTCGCCTTTAGATTTCAAGGCTCGGAATAAAAAGGTTCACTGGACCTTTTTATTTTGCGATTGGGTAAACAGAAACTTGTTTTTTATCGCGTCCTTTACGTTCAAAGCGTACTACGCCTTCAACTTTAGCGAACAAAGTATCGTCTCCACCACGTCCAACGTTCACACCTGGGTAAATGTGTGTACCACGTTGACGGTAAAGGATTGATCCACCTGTTACTGTTTGTCCGTCAGCTGCTTTAGCTCCAAGACGTTTTGCTTGTGAATCACGTCCGTTTGATGTAGAACCTCCACCTTTTTTGTGGGCGAAAAGTTGCAAGTTGTTAAGAGTCATTTTTAACATAATGTTTTCCTCCGTGTTAGTTTTCTGTGATAACTCTGGTTTGGACGAACTCAGAAGAGTTCTCCGATAAGTTTGCCATACCTAAGAAAAATGATTCAAAGAATAACTGGGTCATTTCTCTCTGGTGTGAAGGAAGATCTTTTGGAATTTCAACCATCAGATAGCCACCTTCATCTTCGTTTAATTCTAGGATTGGTTCATAGCCTGCAAATTTCTCAATAGAATTGATAAAGTTAATGGCAAGCGTAGAAACCGATGCACACACGACATCTAAGCCGTATTCGCCACTCTCGGCGTGTCCAGTAATTTCCGCACTCCTCAGCTCGCCATCTTCGGCTCTCTCAAAGACTGCCTGTATCATGTGTTCTCCTTAAAATTAAGCGTTGATTGCGTTGATGACAACTTTTGTATATGGTTGACGGTGACCTTGTTTACGGTGGCTACCTTTTTTAGGTTTGTACTTGTAAGTAACAACTTTCTTTTGTTTTCCTTGTTTTTCAACAGTTCCAACTACAGTAGCTCCAGCAACAAGTGGAGTTCCGACAACAGTGTTTTCACCACCAACAAGAACAACTTCGTTAAAAGTCACTTCTTGACCAGCTTCAACGTTCAATTTTTCAACGTAAACTGCTTGACCAACTTCAACTTTAACTTGTTTTCCGCCAGTTTTGATAATTGCGTATGTGCTCATTATGCACCTCCTATGATTTTTATGGGTTTCCCCGATTTTTTTGTGAAGACTCGCCTAGCATCGTGGGACAAACCACTTAAACTTGAATAGTCAAGCAACGATGTTCGTGCGGTTGCACAGGATCGTGCATAGTCAACTCTTCAAGTATAGCATATCTCCTATTTTCTTACAAGTAATAACACCTAAAATGAAGCTTTTTCTTTTACTTTTTTCTGCCAAGAGGCAAAAAGCATGCTGAGGTAAAAAATACTCATCATAATAGGAACACCAAGAATGGTCTTTTCATGATAGAAAATCGTCAAATAAGCTGAAAAGACAACGCCAAGGACAAAACTACTAAGCAGGCTAACAAAGATAATCCCTTCACGTAAAAAAGGAGTGTGCTTGGTCCGAAAATAATCTCCAAAAGCCAGCATGGTCCGTTTGATATTCCCTGTCATAAACGCGTTATTATAAGCTATACCTGACACTTCACCAAAAGCAGTTGTCACCAAGCCCATACAAAAGGCTAAGGGCGGTACTAGATAGATATTATCTACAGTTTGCGGTACAAAACCAATAATGATTGATAAGATTGCCAAAGGAATCAGTGACAGAATTGGCTTTTTCACAATTCTCAATTTTTCCTTATAAACAGTTAATAAAAAGACCCCCATCATAAAAGCTAGCAAGGTGAGAACCTTGTCCCTAACATCTGAAACATTATTTTGAATTAATTCTACTGAAAGAAAGACTACATTCCCAGTTTGTCCAGCTACAAGAGTGTTTCCTCGCACAATAAACGTATAGGCATCTACATAACCTGCACAAAAAGTCAAAAAAAGCGCTAGCCTCTTAGACTGACGTGATATTTTTCTTATAGGTAATAACCTCATTTTCCCTCCCATTTCATTTACTCATCTCATTATTGTACCACTTTCTTTGGAAAAGACCTAGTAGCTTATTTGAAATTTTTCACCCTCTGTTGGATAGTCCCGTCTATCTATGTTATAATGAAAGAAGGATTTGAAATCGGAAAAGGAGTAACTATGCTTAAATTAGGTGTCATCGGAACAGGGGCTATCAGCCACCACTTCATAGAAGCAGCCCATACCAGTGGAAAATACCAGCTGGTCGCAGTCTACTCTAGAAAACTAGAAACTGCGGCAACCTTTGCTTCTCGCTATCAGGATATCCAACTCTTTGATCAAGTAGAGGACTTCTTCAAGAGCTCCTTTGATGTAGTCTATATTGCTAGTCCAAACTCCTTACATTTTGCTCAGGCAAAAGCTGCCTTGTCTGCTGGTAAACACGTTATTCTTGAAAAACCAGCTGTTACTCAGCCACAGGAATGGCTGGATTTGAGACATACAGCTGAGAAAAATCACTGTTTTATATTCGAAGCAGCTCGCAATTACCATGAAAAAGCTTTCACTATCATCAAAAACTTTTTAGCAGACAAACAGATTTTAGGGGCAGATTTCAACTATGCCAAGTATTCTTCTAAAATGCCAGATTTGTTGGCGGGACAGATACCAAATGTCTTTTCAGACCGTTTTGCTGGTGGAGCCCTCATGGATTTGGGGATTTATCCTCTCTACGCTGCCGTTCGCCTCTTTGGAAAGGCTCAGAACACAATCTATCAGGGGCAACAGCTTGACAATAGCATTGACCTAAATGGAGACGGAATTCTCTTCTATCCTGACTTTCAAGTTCATATCAAGGCCGGGAAAAACATCACTTCCAATCTCCCTTGCGAGATTTATACGACAGATGGAACCCTGACACTCAACACCATCGAACATGTCAGCTCGGCTATTTTTACCGATTACCAAGGCAATCAAGTCCAACTCCCTATCCAACAGGCTCCTCATACGATGACTGAGGAAGTCGCTGCATTTGCACACATGATCCAGCAACCAGATCTGAATCTCTACCAAACTTGGCTGGAGGATGCAAGTTCAGTTCATGAGCTACTATATACCATGCGCCAGACTGCTGGCATTAGATTTGAGGCAGAAAAATGAAAACCAAACTACCGACCGAGTGGCAAGAACTGAGTGACCAACTCGGTTTCCAAGAATTCACCCCCATTCAAACTCAACTATTTGAGCCCCTTCTTGCTGGAGAAAACCTCCTAGGAGTGAGCCCAACAGGAACTGGTAAGACCCTAGCTTACCTTCTACCAAGTCTTCTCAGACTACAAAAGAAAAAAGCCCAACAACTCTTGATTCTAGCACCAAATACTGAGCTTGCTGGACAGATTTTTGATGTATGTAAAACGTGGGCTGAAGCTATGGGCTTAACTGCCCAACTCTTCTTATCAGGTTCGAGTCAGAAACGCCAGATTGAACGCCTAAAAAAAGGACCAGAAATTCTAATTGGAACCCCTGGTCGTATCTTTGAACTAATTAAATTGAAAAAAATCAAGATGATGAATGTGGAAACCATCATCCTAGATGAATTCGACCAATTACTAGATGATTCTCAGATTCACTTTGTTGAGAAAATCACTCACTACGCACCGCGTGACCATCAACTCGTCTACATGAGTGCGACGACCAAGTTTGACCAAGAAAAGATTGCGCCTAACACACGTACCATTGATCTTTCTGACCAAAAATTGGACAACATCCAACATTTCTATATGCAGGTAGATCAACGTCACCGAGTGGATATGCTACGAAAACTGGCTCATGTAGAGGATTTCCGAGGTCTGGTCTTCTTTAACAGCCTATCAGACCTTGGAAGTGCAGAAGAAAAACTACAGTATCGGGATATCTTGGCTGTTTCCCTCGCTAGTGATGTCAATGTCAAATTTAGAAAAGTCATCTTAGAAAAATTTAAAGACAAGCAACTAACCCTGCTTCTTGCAACTGACCTTCTGGCTCGTGGAATTGATATCGATAGCCTAGAATGTGTCGTAAACTTTGATGTCCCAAGAGATATCGAAACCTACACTCACCGTGCTGGACGTACTGGACGTATGGGCAAGGAAGGTTATGTTATTACTCTTGTCACTCATCCAGAAGAAATCAAAAAACTCAAAAAGTTTACAAGTTTACGTGAAATTGTCCTAAAAAATCAAGAACTCTATATCAAATAAAGCTCCGTTTGCTCTATGCCCATCAAGTGTATAGAGCTTTTTTATGTAAACAATTCTTCAATTTTAGTTCAATATCAGAAAAAAGAACCTTGCTACGCAAGATTCTTTTAGTGTCTGACTTAAATAATTGTTCTTCTGGGAACTAAATCGAATTAAGCTTCGATTTCTGTAACCATACCTGAACCAACAGTACGTCCACCCTCACGGATAGAGAATGTAGTACCTTGTTCTACGGCGATTGGGTGGATCAACTCAACGTCGATTGTCACGTTATCACCAGGCATTACCATTTCAGTACCTGCTGGAAGTTCGATTGAACCTGTAACGTCAGTAGTACGGAAGTAGAATTGTGGACGGTAGTTGTTGAAGAATGGAGTGTGACGTCCACCTTCTTCTTTAGTAAGGATGTAAACTTCACCTTTGAATTTAGTGTGTGGGTTGATTGAACCTGGTTTAGCGATAACTTGTCCACGTTCGATTTCGTCACGTTGAACACCACGAAGAAGGACACCTACGTTATCTCCGGCAAGACCTTCGTCAAGTTGTTTACGGAACATTTCAACACCAGTAACAACTGCTTTTTGAGTTTCTTCTTTGATACCAACGATTTCGATTTCGTCGTTGACTTTAACGATACCACGGTCGATACGTCCTGAAGCAACTGTACCACGTCCAGTGATTGAGAATACGTCTTCGACTGGAAGAAGCAATGGTTTGTCAGTGTCACGTTCTGGTTCTGGGATGTACTCATCAACTGTGTTCATCAATTCCATAACGATGTCTTCGTATTTAGTGTCACCTTCAAGGGCTTTAAGAGCTGAACCTTGGATAACTGGAAGATCGTCACCTGGGAAGTCGTATTCTGACAATAGGTCACGGATTTCCATTTCAACCAATTCAAGCAATTCTTCGTCGTCAACCAAGTCAACTTTGTTCATGAAGACGATAAGGTGTTTAACACCAACCTGACGTGAAAGAAGGATGTGCTCACGAGTTTGTGGCATTGGTCCGTCAGTTGAAGCTACTACAAGGATAGCTCCGTCCATTTGAGCGGCACCAGTGATCATGTTTTTAACGTAGTCCGCGTGTCCTGGAGCGTCGATGTGAGCGTAGTGACGTTTTTCAGTTTCGTACTCAACGTGCGCAGTGTTGATTGTGATACCGCGTTCGCGTTCTTCTGGAGCAGCATCGATAGACGCATAGTCTTTAGGTTGGTTAACAGCTGAAGGCAAGCGACGTGCCAAAACAGTTGTGATAGCTGCTGTCAAAGTAGTTTTACCGTGGTCAACGTGTCCGATAGTACCAATGTTAACGTGTGGTTTACTACGATCGTATTTTTCTTTTGCCATTTGAGTAAAAGCCTCCAATAAAATATATTTTATAGATAGACAGTAGGCAATACAGTCTAACTTTCCTTACTATTTTATCAAATTTCAGCTAAATTGCAAGTGTTTTACAAAGTTTTTGTGAATTATTCTTAATCTGCTAATCTAAACGGTATTTCTACTCCCATCACTTCTTTAATGAAAAAGAAAAATCAGGAATATCCTGACTTTTACTTAGCTAATTGTCTTTCTCGTTCTTTCATTATTTTATGATTTTCATACAAACGTGATAAAAACTTAGAAATTTCTTTTAAGATAGAATAGGTTGGTACTGCGACAATCATGCCAATGACACCATAGATATTACTTGATAACAAAAGTAATACTAAAATCGTAATTGGATGAACCTTCATCACTCCACCAACGATTCGAGGGTAAAGGATGTTCCCATCTACTTGTTGAATAATCAACATATAAACAACTGCAATCAGCATTCTATGAGGATCAGTAAAGACATTGGCGATAATCATCGGAATCAAACCAATACTTGGTCCAACATAAGGAATGAGATTGGCCAATCCTGAAAAGATGGCAAAGACCAAAGCGTATTTCAAACCAATCACGCTATATCCGATAAAGGCCAAACAACCAATAATAATCGCATCAATAGCAACTCCACTAATATATCGAGCAATTGTAGTATTCAAATTTTTTAAAAGACCTGTAATATGCAACTTATCTCGCTTTAAAACAGTACGCTCAAGCATCGGCAAGAATTTGTGGCCATCTAACAAAAAATAAATTAAAAATACAGGTGTCATGATAATAATCAAAACAGTACTAAAGAGCGCAGATAAGACACTTCCAACACTATTCGTTACACTATTTAGGATATTCTGTAGAATATCTACATAAGAGAGATTTAACTGTTGAATAGTCGCTTGAATATCTAAATTTTGAAAGGCTGGATAAGTGGATAAATCGATAATCAAATCTTGCAGACGACTGTAGATTGTCTGACTTGTAGCAATCAAACTTGTCAGCTGATTAATCAAAATCGGTAAGAGATAGACGACCCCAATAACTAGCCCACAAACCAAGGCGCACAAGGTTAGTAGAATACCAATGATACGGTTAATTTTGAAATACTTTTGTAAAAAATTTACAATAGGATTGGTCAAATAATATAAAAAACCACCTAAAAGAAAGGGAATCATTATAGTGTTTGCGACACTTACAAAAGGCGTTATAATCCCACCCATCTGTCTCCATAAATAAAAGATGATGGTTAATAGTAAAATCTCACTGGTCCAAAAAAATAATTTATTCTTACGAAACATGAAGTACCTCCATTCATCTATTTTACCACACTTTCAAAAAAGCTTCTTTCTTATATCATGAAACTGGGAATATTTTTTTCTTTATGATAGAATAAACTTACTATGAAAAAAATAATTTTAACTCTCCTAAGCCTTTCCGTTATTGGGGCAGCATCTACTGTTGATGCTCAAGATTTTAATATTGCTGCTAAACATGCAATTGCTGTTGAGGCAAATACCGGTAAAATTCTCTATGAGAAAGATGCAACCCAGCCAGTTGAAATTGCTTCGATCACAAAATTGATTACTGTTTATCTTGTCTATGAAGCCTTGGAAAACGGTAGTATTACACTATCAACTCCGGTAGATATCTCTGATTATCCATACAAATTAACGACAAATTCTGAAGCGAGTAACGTTCCTATGGAGGCTCGTAATTATACCGTCGAACAACTACTGGAAGCAACCCTAGTATCCAGTGCTAACAGTGCAGCTATTGCGTTAGCTGAAAAAATTGCTGGCTCAGAAAAAGATTTCGTCGATATGATGAGGGCAAAGCTCTTGGAATGGGGCATTCAGGATGCCACTGTTGTCAATACGACGGGTCTTAACAATGAGACTTTAGGGGATAACATTTACCCAGGATCTAAAAAAGATGATGAAAACAAGCTCAGTGCTTATGATGTCGCTATCGTTGCTCGCAATCTCATCAAAAAATACCCACAAGTCTTGGAAATCACGAAAAAACCTTCTTCTACTTTTGCTGGAATGACAATCACTTCTACCAACTACATGTTAGAAGGTATGCCTGCTTATCGCGGTGGTTTTGATGGCCTTAAGACAGGAACAACAGACAAGGCTGGAGAATCTTTTGTTGGTACTACTGTTGAAAAAGGGATGAGGGTTATCACAGTTGTTTTGAATGCAGACCATCAGGACAATAATCCTTACGCTCGCTTCACAGCTACATCCTCACTAATGGATTATATTTCTTCTACATTCACGCTTCGCAAAATCGTTCAAAAAGGCGATGCCTACCAAGATAGCAAAGCACCTGTACAAGATGGAAAAGAAGATACGGTCACTGCCGTTGCCAAAGATGATATCTCTCTAATTGAACGTGTTGGAAGTCAATCTTCCCAATCTGTTCAATTCACTCCTGATTCTAAAGCAATCCCAGCACCACTTGAAGCCGGAACAGTGGTTGGACATTTGACTTATGAAGACAAGGACTTGATTGGTCAAGGTTACATTACCACAGAACGCCCTAGTTTCGAAATGGTAGCAGAAAAGAAAGTTGAAAAAGCTTTCTTCTTAAAAGTTTGGTGGAATCAGTTTATCCGATTTATCAACGAAAAATTATAAAAAAAAATCGCGATTTAAACCGCGATTTTTTATTTTATAGTGAAATGAAATAAAAACTGAACAAATTTATTGGGACAGAAAACTAATTTCTAAAAATGTTTTAGAAATCACAGTGTACTATTCCAGTTTCAATTCATTATATTTGTTTTTTAAACTTCATAATAGGGAAACGGACGGTCACTATCCAATGGACGATTTAGTACTTCTTTTTCCAAAATAGCGCGCCAACCAGATACCAATTCTTCAAAAATCAATTTGGCTTCAGGAGAAGCTGTTGTAAGCTTCCGTCCAAACCAAGCCATGGTTGCAGTTTCAAACTGAAGCATAGCGTAGTCGATTACCGGTACATTTGCCTCTTCATAATTCTCATTTACTGCTTGTGCAACTTCTGATGCTTGTGGAAGAAGTTGATTGCTGATTTTATCTACAACACTTGCGTCCATCTCTCGCCAAGAAAGTAATTGACCATCCACCTGATAAAAGAGCTCAAAGGTTTCTTGATTTTTCTTAAAATTGGTAAGAACAAAAGCACGTTCCACTGCCTCTGGACCACCAACAGCCTTTACAGCGTTTATAAGGAGATTTTCTTCCATTTGTCTCCAATAATCATCAGCTTCTTCTACCAAATCAATTGTGAAAGGTGGAACAATTTCCTCGGCAGAAATTTCGCCTTTATTCGCTTTCTCGATATTACCAAATAATTTTTTTAAGAATCCCATTTGCTTCTCCTAGTTCCTATTACCCAACTGAACCTTCCATCTCGTAGCTAATCAAGCGGTTCAGCTCAACTGCGTATTCCATTGGAAGCTCTTTTGTGAAGGGCTCTACAAATCCCATGACAATCATCTCTGTTGCCTCAGATTCTGACAATCCACGGCTCATGAGGTAATAGAGTTGTTCTTCAGAAATCTTAGATACCTTAGCTTCGTGTTCCAAAGCGACTTGTGAGTTGTGAATTTCATTAAACGGAATGGTATCTGACGCTGACAAGTCATCCATGATAATGGTATCACACTCGATGTGAGAGACAGATTTCTTAGAGTTTTTGTTAAAGGTTACTTGTCCACGATAGTCAACCTTTCCTCCACCTTTAGCGATGGATTTAGACACAATAGACGAGCTTGTATGTGGAGCATTGTGAATCATCTTAGCACCAGTATCCTGGTGTTGCCCAGCATTGGCAAAGGCGATAGAGAGCATGGTACCACGTGCTCCTTCTCCATCAAGGTAAACAGATGGATATTTCATAGTCGTTTTGGCACCCAAGTTTCCATCAATCCACTCAACAGTGGCATCCTTTTGAGCCTTAGCACGCTTTGTTACCAAGTTATAGACGTTATCAGACCAGTTTTGGATGGTCGTATAGCGCATATAAGCTCCGTCCAAGGCAAAGATTTCTACGATGGCAGCGTGCAAGCTGTTGCTTGAATAAGTAGGCGCTGTACATCCTTCTACGTAGTGGACACTTGCTCCCTCATCAACGATAATCAAGGTACGTTCAAACTGACCAGTATTTTCGTTGTTGATACGGAAGTAAGTTTGAAGTGGAATATCTACCTTGACCCCTTTTGGTACGTAGATAAAGGTTCCACCAGACCATACTGCCGAGTTGAGGGCAGCCAATTTGTTATCTGTTGGCGGTACCAACTTGGCAAAGTATTGTTTAAACAAGTCTGGGTATTCCTTGAGGGCAGAATCTGTATCTGTAAAGATAATCCCCAATTTTTGGAACTCTTCCTTCATGTTGTGGTAAACAACTTCTGATTCATACTGGGCAGAGGCACCAGCTAGATATGCACGCTCAGCTTCTGGAATACCAATACGTTCAAAGGTTTCTTTGATTTTTTCAGGAACCTCATCCCACGAACGAGCAGGTTTATCAGATGGTTTTTGGTAGTAGATCAAGTCATCAAAGTCAATCTCTGATAAGTCTGCTCCCCATGTTTGCATGGGCATTTTTTTAAAGGTTTCATAAGACTTCAAACGGAATTCTAACATCCACTCAGGTTCTCCCTTAGCAGCCGATAATTCGCGAATGACATCTTCGTTTAATCCTTTTCCTGTCGATAGGACAGGCTCTACATCATCATGGAAACCAAATTTATATTCACCAAGGTCAATTGGTTTTGGTTCTACTCTTTCTTCAGCCATAATATCCTTTCTTTCATTCTTCATTTCTACTAATTCATAAGACAAAAGAAACTTGTCTTACTGATTTTCTTGATTTTCAATTGTTTTCTTCAGGGCATTCCAAGCTAGGGTTGCACACTTAATTCGTTGAGGGAATTTGGCAACACCTGACAAGAAGGCTGCGTCTCCAAGACTATCTTGTCTGTCATCTTTTTGCCCTTGAACCATTTCAGAAAAAATGGTAGCAAGTTCTAAGATTTCTTGCTTGGTCTTGCCTAAAACGGCATCTGTCATCATACTAGCAGATGCTGTAGAGATGGTGCAACCTGAATTTAGAAAAGCGATATCCTCCAAACGGTCATCTACATCAAACTTGACAGAGAGATTGATAACATCTCCACAGGTCGGATTGTTGAGACTGATTTGCTCAGCATCTTCCAACTTCCCTTGGTGATGTGGATTTTTCGAATGGTCCGCTACCACTGCCATATAAAGGCTATCTAGTTTAGAAAGTGCCATTGAAAAACTCCTTTGTCTTTTGTAAGGCATCGACTAGCTTGTCGCAATCTGCCTTGGTATTGTAGATATAAAAACTTGCACGAGCTGTAGCTGGAACGTCCAAATACTGGAGCAAGGGTTGAGCGCAATGGTGACCCGCACGAACAGCCACTCCTTCATAATCCAAAGCAGTCGCAAGGTCGTGCGGATGAAGGTCACCTAGGTTAAAGGCAATGACACCTGAACGTTGAGCCAAGTCCTGTGAACCATAAATGGTCAATCCTTCAATCGCCTGCAGTTTTGGATAGACGTATGCAATCAGTTCCTGTTCATGGGCTTCAATGGCATCCATACCAATTTTTTCTAGATAATCCACTGCTGCTGCCAGTCCGATTGCACCAGCCATATTAGGAGTTCCAGCCTCAAATTTCCAAGGCAATTCCTTCCAACTAGCAGATTGTTCATAAACGAAATCAATCATTTCGCCGCCAAATTCTACTGGTGACATTTGTTCCAGATACTTTTCTTTACCATAAAGAACACCGATACCAGTTGGACCCGCCATCTTGTGACCTGAAAAGGCAAAGAAGTCCACATCCAAGTCCTGAACATCGATCTTCATATGAGGCGTAGATTGAGCACCATCCACCACCATGATAGCTCCAACTTGGTGGGCCAATTGAGTGATTTCTTTGATTGGATTGACCACACCCAGGACATTTGAGGCGTGAGCAAGGGAGACAAACTTAACTTTATCAGTCAATTTAGCTCGCAAATCATCCATATCCAGAGCTCCATTCTTAAGATAGACATAGACAAGCTCTGCCCCAGTCTTGCGGCAGGCTTCCTGCCAAGGAATGATGTTGGAATGGTGTTCCATGACGGAAATCAAGACCTGGTCTCCCTCAGTCAAGACTTCCTCAGCATAACGCGCCACCCAGTTCAGACTGGTTGTCGTTCCTCTAGTAAAGAGAACTTCCTTTATAGACCCTGCATTGATAAACTTACGAATGGTTTCACGAGCTGCCTCATAAGAAGCTGTCGCCCTTTCTGCCAAGGTATGAACGCCACGATGAACATTGGCATTGTCGTTCTCATAGTAGCGGTTAATCGTCTCCAGAACTGCTAGTGGTTTTTGTGTCGTCGCAGCATTGTCCAAATAAACCAATGGTTCATCATTAACAATCTGGTCTAAAATTGGAAAATCCTTGCGAATCGCTTCTACATCTAACATAGGCTACCCCTTAGCGTTTTGACAATTTTTCTTCGATGGTTGCAATCATTTCATCACGAACTTCCTTGACTGGAATCTCAACGATAACAGAGCCAAGGAAACCACGGACAACCAAACGTTCTGCAGTTGCCTTATCCAAGCCACGACTCATGAGGTAATACATATCTTCTGGATCTACCTGACCGATAGAAGCCGCGTGTCCTGCAGTTACGTCATTTTCATCAATCAAAAGAATTGGATTGGCATCTGAACGCGCTTGGTCTGAAAGCATAAGAACACGGCTCTCTTGTTGCGCATCTGCTCCCTTAGCCCCCTTGATAATGTGGCCGATGCCATTGAAGGTCAAGGTTGCTTTTTCAAGAATAACCCCATGTTGTAGGATATTTCCGATTGAATTACAACCATAGTTGGTCACTCGAGTATCAATCCCTTGTACCTGACGGCCACTTGAAAGAGCTACGACTTTAAGGTCCGCATGGCTACCATTTCCAATCAAGTCGCTATCAAAGTCCGCAACGACGTTCCCTTCGTTCATGACACCGATTGCCCAGTCAATGCTTGCATCGTTGCCTAATTTACCACGACGGCTAATGTAAGCAGTGACGTTTTCACCTAGACGGTCAATCGCAGCAAACTTCACTTGAGCACCAGAACGTGCAATCACTTCTACTGTGATATTAGCAGTTGCTTTGGCACTTCCTTCACCGCGTGACTCTAAACGTTCTAGATAACTAATCTTAGAGTTTTTACCAGCGATAATCATAATATGCTTATTAAACGGCACATCACTATCGCTGTCTTGGTAGAAAATACCTTCGATTGGCTCTGTAATTTCCACGTTATCTGGAATATAAAGAACAGCACCACTGTTGAAATAAGCTGTATGGTAGGCTGCTAATTTGTCATCGTCATACTTAACAGATGACATGAAGAATTCTTCAATAAGCTCTGGAATTTCTTCTAAAGCTGAGTGGAAGTCTGTAAAGACGACACCCTGTTCAGCCAACTCAACTGGAATTTGCTCAAAAACAGTTTGAGTTCCTACTTGAACCAATTTCAAGTGATTATCTAGAGCTGTGAAATCTGGAACATTTACTGATGGCTCACTTTCTGTAATCGTTCCATCACCCAGATTCCAACGGTGGAATTTGACACGCTCAATAACTGGTAATTCCAAAGTCTCAATCTTATCAAAAGCTTTTTGACGGAGGTCAGCCAACCAGCTTGGTTCAGCGTGCATTTCTGAAAAAAGTTTAATATTTTCTTTAGTCATTTACTTCTCCTAAAAGATACGAGGTAATTACAATTCTTCCTTGTAGTCGTAGCCAAGTTCTTCAGCTAGTTTTGCGTATCCTTCACGTTCCAAACGCGCAGCCAATTCTGGACCACCTGAAAGGACAACTCGACCTTCCATCATGACGTGTACCACATCAGGTGTGATGTAGTTCAAAAGACGTTGGTAGTGAGTGATAATCATAGCACCAAAGCCTTCACCACGCATGGCATTCACACCTTTAGACACAACTTTAAGGGCATCAATATCAAGACCAGAGTCAATCTCATCCAAAAGGGCAAAAGTTGGTTCCAACATCAAAAGTTGAAGAATCTCATTACGTTTTTTCTCACCACCAGAGAAACCTTCGTTGAGGTAACGCTCAGCCATTTCTTCTTTCATGTTGAGCAATTCCATCTTTTCATCTAGCTTAGTGATGAACTCGCGAACTGAAATCTTCTCATCGTCTTCTTTACCAGCATTCATGGCTGCACGAAGAAACTCAGCGTTAGTAATACCAGGAATTTCTGATGGATATTGCATAGCAAGGAAAAGTCCCATACGCGCACGCTCGTCCACTTCCAACTCAAGGATGTTTACGCCATCAAACAAGACTTCACCTTTGGTAACTTCATAGTTTGGATTTCCCATGATAGCGGCAGAAAGAGTCGATTTACCAGTACCATTTGGTCCCATGATAGCGGCGATTTCTCCTGTTTTCAGGGTCAGGTTAACCCCTTTTAAAATTTCTTTTCCTTCAATCTCAACGTGAAGATCTTTGATCTCTAATACTGACATGATAGTTCCTTTCTTTTTCAAAGCCTTTACAGTGCTCACTAGAAACATACTTGATTTCCCTAGAAAATACGGTAAAAGGTCAATAAATATACTTTTATAGTATAACAAAAAAAAGCCTAAAAGGCTTTGATTTTGTCTAGAAGCTGAGGACTAGTCTTTTCCTTTTAAATGCTGGTCAATGACATCTACAATCTTGCCCATCAAGTAACTAACTCGGAAATTTCTAAAGAGCAAAATGGCCCAAAAGGCTGCCATAATATAGCGACCAGTCATCCAGGCTTCATTGAAAAAATAGGTCTCAGCAGCTGTAAACAGCGCGATGATAATAAATTGTTGTCTATTCATAAACTTATTGTATCATGAAATCTTTCTTTAGTCTTCCTCTACCTTCACTTTATCAGCCAAAAATTCAAATCCTTCTGGAATCAGGCTTTCTTCTGCTTCTTTTTCAGTTTGAGAAGATTTGGCTTTGGCTGAAAAGGCTGCGCGAACTTCTTTCCATTCCTCCATGGAAATAGCTAAAATCTCAGGTGAAAAACCTGCTGCCTGACTGAGGATGTTACCAAACATGGTGTTGAGATTGTCCCGTTTCATGGTTTGACCAGCATTGAAGTTAGACTCAAAAGCAAGAATAGCATGGTGTTCATTGGCCGCAACTGGTTGAGATCCGACTAGAAGAGCCTTGTCCGGCCCCCCTAGACTTTCAATTACTTCTCCCCAGGCATTCTGCAAACGAATCAGATTTTGACGTGCTAAATCAGGATTTTCAACGGCCTCTTGTAGGATCGATTGAACTTTATTGCGATCCACACGATAGATTGTCTTGCCCGTTGCTGGGCGACTAGGAGCTGGATTTGTTGGCTTAGATACGGTTCCCACATTTGCGAGTTCTTGTTTGAGACGGGCAATTTCCTGTCTCAGTGCAGAAATTTCACTTTCAACTGCCCCAGAAAGAGCTGGTTCAGGCTTAATCTCTGCCAAACGGATAGTCATCATCTCAGCATAAATCTTAGGCTGCAAACTAGACTTAATATCTGCTAAACTGACTGTCGCCAAGCGAATCATTTCAAACAGATTTTCTTGAGGAAGTGCCAAATTTTCTACAAAGACTGGACTATGATGAGTATTTTCTCCACCTGTTTGAACAATTAACAAATCTCTTAAATAGTGTAAAAGTTCGGTCACAAAACGAGTCATGCTCTTACCATTGTCAAAGAGAAGATTCAAGCATGCTAGGGCCTTTGGAACATCCTGTTGAGACAAGGCTGCCACATAATCATCCAAGGCTGATAGACTAATTGTGCCAGTAATTTCTTCAGAGATGGCAGTCGTCAGCTCGTTTCCCTGTGTCAAACTCAAGGCTTGATCCAAAATAGACAAGGCATCTCGCATTCCACCTTCAGCCCGTCTAGCAATGATTTCCACAGCCTCTGGTTCAGAACTGATATTTTCTTTGTCTAAGATATAGTGAATATGTTCCTTAATATCCTGTGTCTTAATCGATTTAAATTCAAAACGTTGCACACGGGATAGAATAGTCGCAGGTATCTTGTGCAATTCAGTAGTAGCCAAAATAAAGACCACATTCTGTGTTGGCTCTTCTAACGTCTTTAGGAGGGCATTAAAAGCTCCTGTAGACAGCATGTGAACCTCATCTATGATGTAAACCTTATAACGGGCAAGACTAGGAGCGTAGGTAGATTTATCACGAATTTCGCGAATTTCATCCACCCCATTATTAGAAGCCGCATCCATTTCAATGACATCTTCTAAACTACCATCCGTCACTGCCTGACAAATATAGCAGTTATTACAAGGTTCACCACCCACTTGATTTGGACAGTTCATAGCTTTGGCAAAAATCTTGGCTACACTGGTTTTTCCCGTTCCACGTGGACCAGAAAAAAGATAGGCATGACTTATTTTCTCTTGCTCTACTGCTTGTTTAAGAGTCTTAGCCACAACTTCCTGTCCAACCAACTGGGAGAAGTTTTGACTTCTATATTTTCGATAAAGTGCTTGATACATTAGGCTTTCTCCCCAAACATTGTAAAGTCCCATTCTGTCTTTTCAAGCAAAATAGCGACAAATTGTTCCAAATAATCTCGATCCATAGCATCATAATCATCAATCTCTGAAGAATCAAGATCCAGAACTCCAAGTAATTGACCATTCTTTATCATCGGCACAACAATTTCACTTTTAGCTCGACCATCACAAGAAATATAGTTGGGATAAGTTGTTACATCACCAACTATAACAGTTTCCTGAAAGTGAGCTGCCTCCCCACAAACACCTTTTCCAAGTGCAATACGGATGCAGGAAACACCACCTTGGAAGGGACCTAAAACCAATTCCTTTCCATCAAACAGATAAAAGCCTGAGAATACGGTATTAGGAAAGCGTGATTTTAGAAGAGCACTGACGTTGGAAAGATTAGCCAAAACATTGGTTTCACCATCCAATAAAAAAGAGAGCTCTTCATTTAACATTTGATAACGTGATTGTTTTTCTGATTCTAACATAGGACTATTATATCAAAAAAGGCTTACAGACAAAAGAAAAATCCCTTGTTTAGTAAACAAAGGATTTTGTGAATTTTCAATTTGATTAAAGTTCGATATCACCGAACAAGTCAGCCATTGAGAATCCTGTTTGTGTTTCTGGAAGTTCGAAATCACGTTTTTCTTGACGTTTTGGACGACGTGGACGAGCAGCACGTTTTTCTTCTTTTTGTCCTTCTTCTTGAGCTGGACGCTCTTCAAGAGCTTTGATAGAAAGTGATACGCGCTCTGCATCTGCGTTAACTTCAAGAACTTTAACTTTAACTTCTTGACCAACTTTAAGAGCTTCTTTTGGATTTTCAATACGTTTGTGTGAAATTTGTGATACGTGAACAAGTCCATCGATACCTGGCAACACTTCAACAAATGCACCGAAGTCAGTCAAACGTTTAACTGTTCCTTCTACTACATCACCTTTAGCCAATTTTTGCTCAACGCCATCCCATGGTCCAGGTGTTGTTGCTTTAAGTGAAAGTGATACGCGTCCTTCTTCTTCGTTAAGATCAAGGATTTTCACTTCAATTTCTTCACCAACAGTTACAACTGATTTTGGTGATACGTTACGTTCATGTGACAATTCAGTCAAGTGAACCAATCCGTCAACACCACCAAGGTCGATGAAAGCACCGAAACTTGTGATACGTGCAACTTTACCAGTTACTACATCACCAACAGCCAATTTACCGAATACTTCAGCGCGAGCTGCTGCTGTAGCTGCTTCAACAACTTCACGACGTGAAAGGATGAAGCGGTTTTCTTTAGCGTCAACTTCTTTGATTTTAGCATCAAATTCTTGACCTACAAAACGCTCAGTGTTACGTACAAAACGAGTATCCAACATTGAAGCTGGGATAAATCCACGAACACCTTCAAATTCTACTGAAAGTCCACCTTTAACGGCACGAGTTCCTTTAACAGTAACAACTTCTTCTTCGCGACCAACAAGTTTGTCCCATGCTTTGCGAGCTTCAAGGCGTTTTTTAGATACAAGGTATGTAACTGTATCAGTATCTTTACCAACTACTTGACGAAGTACAAGAACATCCAATACTTCTCCTACTTTAACAAAGTCATTGATATCTGCATCGCGATCGTTTGTCAATTCGCGAAGAGTCAAGACACCTTCAACACCAGTTCCAGAGATTGCAACGTTAGCTTGAGTCGCATCAACTGTCAATACTTCAGCACTAACAACATCACCAGGCTCAACTTGGCTAACGCTATTTAGCAAATCTTCAAATTCGTTCATCTAAAAAATCCTCCAACAATCAAGTTTTTCTTAAACTTGACATACTTATAATTTTTTTCCTAAGCACCCGCAAGGACATGTTCATATCGTTCACGTCTTTCAATTATAAAAATAAAATACCCTAAGATATTTTGCTTTTTATCTTGATCATTACCTAAGAACTGGGGTAGCTGGATTCGAACCAACGCATGAGGGAGTCAAAGTCCCTTGCCTTACCGCTTG
>NZ_JVGV01000015.1:0-25515 GCF_001076775.1 Streptococcus pseudopneumoniae | reverse complement strand
AGCTAAGCGACTTCCATATCTCACAGGGGGCAACCCCCAACTACTTCCGGCGTTCTAGGGCTTAACTTCTGTGTTCGGCATGGGTACAGGTGTATCTCCTAGGCTATCGTCACTTAACTCTGAGTAATACCTACTCAAAATTGAATATCTATTCAAATCAAGAAAACCTTGCGCTTTCATATTCTCAGTTACTTTGGATAAGTCCTCGAGCTATTAGTATTAGTCCGCTACATGTGTCGCCACACTTCCACTTCTAACCTATCTACCTGATCATCTCTCAGGGCTCTTACTGATATAAAATCATGGGAAATCTCATCTTGAGGTGGGTTTCACACTTAGATGCTTTCAGCGTTTATCCCTTCCCTACATAGCTACCCAGCGATGCCTTTGGCAAGACAACTGGTACACCAGCGGTAAGTCCACTCTGGTCCTCTCGTACTAGGAGCAGATCCTCTCAAATTTCCTACGCCCGCGACGGATAGGGACCGAACTGTCTCACGACGTTCTGAACCCAGCTCGCGTGCCGCTTTAATGGGCGAACAGCCCAACCCTTGGGACCGACTACAGCCCCAGGATGCGACGAGCCGACATCGAGGTGCCAAACCTCCCCGTCGATGTGAACTCTTGGGGGAGATAAGCCTGTTATCCCCAGGGTAGCTTTTATCCGTTGAGCGATGGCCCTTCCATACGGAACCACCGGATCACTAAGCCCGACTTTCGTCCCTGCTCGAGTTGTAGCTCTCGCAGTCAAGCTCCCTTATACCTTTACACTCTGCGAATGATTTCCAACCATTCTGAGGGAACCTTTGGGCGCCTCCGTTACCTTTTAGGAGGCGACCGCCCCAGTCAAACTGCCCGTCAGACACTGTCTCCGATAGGGATCACCTATCTGGGTTAGAGTGGCCATAACACAAGGGTAGTATCCCAACAACGTCTCCTTCGAAACTGGCGTCCCGATCTCATAGACTCCTACCTATCCTGTACATGTGGTACAGACACTCAATATCAAACTGCAGTAAAGCTCCATGGGGTCTTTCCGTCCTGTCGCGGGTAACCTGCATCTTCACAGGTACTAAAATTTCACCGAGTCTCTCGTTGAGACAGTGCCCAAATCATTACGCCTTTCGTGCGGGTCGGAACTTACCCGACAAGGAATTTCGCTACCTTAGGACCGTTATAGTTACGGCCGCCGTTTACTGGGGCTTCAATTCATACCTTCGCTTGCGCTAAGCACTCCTCTTAACCTTCCAGCACCGGGCAGGCGTCACCCCCTATACATCATCTTACGATTTAGCAGAGAGCTGTGTTTTTGATAAACAGTTGCTTGGGCCTATTCACTGCGGCTGACTTAAAGTCAGCACCCCTTCTCCCGAAGTTACGGGGTCATTTTGCCGAGTTCCTTAACGAGAGTTCTCTCGCTCACCTGAGGCTACTCGCCTCGACTACCTGTGTCGGTTTGCGGTACGGGTAGAGTATGTTTAAACGCTAGAAGCTTTTCTTGGCAGTGTGACGTCACTAACTTCGCTACTAAACTTCGCTCCCCATCACAGCTCAATGTTATAGATATAAGCGTTTGACTCATATCACACCTCACTGCTTAGACAGACACTTCCAATCGTCTGCTTTAGTTAGCCTACTGCGTCCCTCCATCACTACATACTCTAGTACAGGAATATCAACCTGTTGTCCATCGGATACACCTTTCGGTCTCTCCTTAGGTCCCGACTAACCCAGGGCGGACGAGCCTTCCCCTGGAAACCTTAGTCTTACGGTGGACAGGATTCTCACCTGTCTTTCGCTACTCATACCGGCATTCTCACTTCTATGCGTTCCAGCACTCCTCACGGTATACCTTCATCACACATAGAACGCTCTCCTACCATACCTATAAAGGTATCCACAGCTTCGGTAAATTGTTTTAGCCCCGGTACATTTTCGGCGCAGGGTCACTCGACTAGTGAGCTATTACGCACTCTTTGAATGAATAGCTGCTTCTAAGCTAACATCCTAGTTGTCTGTGCAACCCCACATCCTTTTCCACTTAACAATTATTTTGGGACCTTAGCTGGTGGTCTGGGCTGTTTCCCTTTCGACTACGGATCTTAGCACTCGCAGTCTGACTGCCGACCATAATTCATTGGCATTCGGAGTTTATCTGAGATTGGTAATCCGGGATGGACCCCTCACCCAAACAGTGCTCTACCTCCAAGAATCTCTAATGTCGACGCTAGCCCTAAAGCTATTTCGGAGAGAACCAGCTATCTCCAAGTTCGTTTGGAATTTCTCCGCTACCCACAAGTCATCCAAGCACTTTTCAACGTGCCCTGGTTCGGTCCTCCAGTGCGTCTTACCGCACCTTCAACCTGCTCATGGGTAGGTCACATGGTTTCGGGTCTACGTCATAATACTAATTCGCCCTATTCAGACTCGGTTTCCCTACGGCTCCGTCTCTTCAACTTAACCTCGCATCATAACGTAACTCGCCGGTTCATTCTACAAAAGGCACGCTCTCACCCATTAACGGGCTCGAACTTGTTGTAGGCACACGGTTTCAGGTTCTATTTCACTCCCCTCCCGGGGTGCTTTTCACCTTTCCCTCACGGTACTGGTTCACTATCGGTCACTAGGGAGTATTTAGGGTTGGGAGATGGTCCTCCCAGATTCCGACGGGATTTCACGTGTCCCGCCGTACTCAGGATACTGCTAGGTACAAAGACTATTTTAAATACGAGGCTATTACTCTCTTTGGCTGATCTTCCCAAATCATTCTTCTATAATCTTTGAGTCCACATTGCAGTCCTACAACCCCGAAGAGTAAACTCTTCGGTTTGCCCTCCTGCCGTTTCGCTCGCCGCTACTAAGGCAATCGCTTTTGCTTTCTCTTCCTGCAGCTACTTAGATGTTTCAGTTCACTGCGTCTTCCTCCTCACATCCTTAACAGATGCGGGTAACAGGTAGTACCTGTTGGGTTCCCCCATTCGGAAATCCCTGGATCATCGCTTACTTACAGCTACCCAAGGCATATCGTCGTTTGTCACGTCCTTCTTCGGCTCCTAGTGCCAAGGCATCCACCGTGCGCCCTTATTAACTTAACCTTATTTTTCTGACCTTTCAGTCATAAACTCTTATTAATACTACAGCGTTTTCGGTTTATTTTCTTGTTACTATTTGATATAGATATTCAATTTTCAATGTGCATTACTTGGTGATCTCTCACCAATGGAGCCTAGCGGGATCGAACCGCTGACCTCCTGCGTGCAAAGCAGGCGCTCTCCCAGCTGAGCTAAGGCCCCACAAGACCTCTCAAGACTAAACAAGACCAATGCGCAGTTCCTTTTCCTTAGAAAGGAGGTGATCCAGCCGCACCTTCCGATACGGCTACCTTGTTACGACTTCACCCCAATCATCTATCCCACCTTAGGCGGCTGGCTCCTTACGGTTACCTCACCGACTTCGGGTGTTACAAACTCTCGTGGTGTGACGGGCGGTGTGTACAAGGCCCGGGAACGTATTCACCGCGGCGTGCTGATCCGCGATTACTAGCGATTCCGACTTCATGTAGGCGAGTTGCAGCCTACAATCCGAACTGAGACTGGCTTTAAGAGATTAGCTTGCCGTCACCGGCTTGCGACTCGTTGTACCAGCCATTGTAGCACGTGTGTAGCCCAGGTCATAAGGGGCATGATGATTTGACGTCATCCCCACCTTCCTCCGGTTTATTACCGGCAGTCTCGCTAGAGTGCCCAACTGAATGATGGCAACTAACAATAGGGGTTGCGCTCGTTGCGGGACTTAACCCAACATCTCACGACACGAGCTGACGACAACCATGCACCACCTGTCACCTCTGTCCCGAAGGAAAACTCTATCTCTAGAGCGGTCAGAGGGATGTCAAGACCTGGTAAGGTTCTTCGCGTTGCTTCGAATTAAACCACATGCTCCACCGCTTGTGCGGGCCCCCGTCAATTCCTTTGAGTTTCAACCTTGCGGTCGTACTCCCCAGGCGGAGTGCTTAATGCGTTAGCTACGGCACTAAACCCCGGAAAGGGTCTAACACCTAGCACTCATCGTTTACGGCGTGGACTACCAGGGTATCTAATCCTGTTTGCTCCCCACGCTTTCGAGCCTCAGCGTCAGTTACAAGCCAGAGAGCCGCTTTCGCCACCGGTGTTCCTCCATATATCTACGCATTTCACCGCTACACATGGAATTCCACTCTCCCCTCTTGCACTCAAGTTAAACAGTTTCCAAAGCGTACTATGGTTAAGCCACAGCCTTTAACTTCAGACTTATCTAACCGCCTGCGCTCGCTTTACGCCCAATAAATCCGGACAACGCTCGGGACCTACGTATTACCGCGGCTGCTGGCACGTAGTTAGCCGTCCCTTTCTGGTAAGATACCGTCACAGTGTGAACTTTCCACTCTCACACTCGTTCTTCTCTTACAACAGAGCTTTACGATCCGAAAACCTTCTTCACTCACGCGGCGTTGCTCGGTCAGACTTCCGTCCATTGCCGAAGATTCCCTACTGCTGCCTCCCGTAGGAGTCTGGGCCGTGTCTCAGTCCCAGTGTGGCCGATCACCCTCTCAGGTCGGCTATGTATCGTCGCCTTGGTGAGCCGTTACCCCACCAACTAGCTAATACAACGCAGGTCCATCTGGTAGTGATGCAATTGCACCTTTTAAGCAAATGTCATGCAACATCTACTCTTATGCGGTATTAGCTATCGTTTCCAATAGTTATCCCCCGCTACCAGGCAGGTTACCTACGCGTTACTCACCCGTTCGCAACTCATCCAGAAGAGCAAGCTCCTCCTTCAGCGTTCTACTTGCATGTATTAGGCACGCCGCCAGCGTTCGTCCTGAGCCAGGATCAAACTCTCATTAAAAGTTTGAGTTCTCACTCATTTCTGTCACTGACAGATTTATTGTTTTTTCATTGTTCAGTACTATAACCTTAGTTATAGTGCCCTGCACATTGGTTCGTCTTGTTCAGTTTTCAAAGGTCTTTGTCACTTGCTTCTCTCAAGTGACAACTATATTAGTATATCACAGTCGCTTTCGCTTGTCAACACTTTTTTGAAACTTTTTTAATCTTTTTTCATCAAGTGCCTCAACCGCAACATACCATAGTCCGTACGGGATTCGAACCCGTGTTACCGCCGTGAAAAGGCGGTGTCTTAACCCCTTGACCAACGGACCTGAGCTGTTATTTTCAACTCTTACTATTATACAGACTTTTTCTGACTTGTCAACAACTTTTTTAAACTTTTTATGTTTTTTTGTATGACTCCCTAATGAGTACGGATATCAAACTCCTTAAACACAATACGTAAGTCTCTCAATACTCTTTGACGCCCTCGGAAGCGTTCATGTCTTAAGACGCGTTCTAACTCTTCTTGTTTGTCTTTACTTTGTTTGTTTCTATAATCTCTTAGTGTCTCATGAAAGAGATAATACTCATCTAGCCACATACCTCCCTCACTGATACGATGACTAATCTCACCTACTTCTTCATAGGGTTCTTTATCATATCTACGCTTCTGGCTTTCCTGCTTACGGATATAGTCTAGGATCCGATTACGGAATTTAGTTTTGAAGTATTTACGTAAGCGTGGGATATCTTCTACTATTCCTTCTTCTCTACTAATCAATTCATGTAAGCAAATCATTCCCTCTTGGTCCCAATCTGATAGCTCCCATAAATGGAGATGATATTCATTTCTACACTTATATACAATCCCCTGGACTTCTTCATATAATTCTTTAAACATAACGTTCCCCTTTCTAGATACAGTCTAACAAATCAAGAACTTAATTGGAACCATTTCGCCTATTCTGTCTCCTTTACCGTCTCAACTGCACAAAAAAGAGAGGTCACGCCTCTCTCAGGGTTATATTTCATCATTCATTTTTGACTTTACTTCATCATAAGATAATGCATGAGATTCCTCTTCTACGGTTTCAGGCATCTTTCCTGTTTCGTAAAGAGCTTTAATTTGTGTACTATCCAATGTTTCGTATTTCAATAATGCTTCTGCAATCAACTTGTGAGTTTCACGATTTGACTGAATAATTTCAGCAGCTTTATTTCGTGCTTCATTCAATAATGAACGAACCTCTTCGTCAATTTCATAAGCTGTTTGTTCTGAGATTGATTTTTGAGGGCTCTGTGCACCAAACATAGCATGATTGCCCTCATATTGAACTGGACCTAGTTTTTCACTCATACCGTACTCTGTAACCATTGCACGCGCCATTTGTGTCGCTTGTTCAAAATCGTTTGAAGCTCCTGTAGTTTGGACATTAAAGATAATTTCTTCAGCTACACGTCCACCCATTAAGCCAGCCAATTGCTCTTTCATATCTTCTTTGGAAAGAAGCATTTGGTCTTCCTTAGGAAGTGCAATCATATATCCGCCGGCACGTCCACGTGGTACGATAGTAACTTTATGAACAACACGAGCATTCGACAAGACTAAACCAACAATGGTATGTCCAGCCTCATGGTAGGCAACCAATTCACGTTCTTTTTGTGAAACTGTCTTATCTTTCTTAGAAGGACCAGCAATAACTCTATCTTCTGCTTCATCAATATCTGAAGCATCAATTATCGATTTATTGCGACGAACAGCAACTAGAGCCGCCTCATTCAATACATTCTCTAAATCAGCACCAACAAAACCTGGAGTTTGTTGAGCCACTAATTTCAAATCAACATCTTCTGCTAAAGGCTTGTTCTTAGCATGAACTTTCAAGATTGCTTCGCGACCTTTAACATCAGGACGGCCAACCAATACTTTTCTATCAAAACGTCCTGGACGCAAAAGGGCAGGATCAAGTACATCTGAACGGTTTGTCGCAGCGATAACGATAATCCCTTCATTTCCCTCAAAACCATCCATCTCAATCAAAAGTTGGTTCAAGGTTTGTTCACGTTCATCATTTCCTCCGCCAAGACCAACTCCACGTTGACGTCCAACAGCATCAATTTCATCGATAAAGATAATAGCTGGTGCTGCTTTTTTAGCATCTTCAAAAAGAGAACGAACACGACTAGCTCCAACTCCGACAAACATTTCTACAAAGTCCGATCCTGAGATACTAAAGAATGGAACACCTGCTTCTCCAGCAACTGCCTTAGCAAGCAAGGTCTTACCTGTCCCCGGAGGTCCCTCTAACAGAACACCTGCTGGAATACGGGCCCCAAGTTTTGTAAATCGTTTTGGATCTTTTAAGAATTCAACAACTTCAACTAGTTCTTGTTTTTCTTCCTCAGCTCCAGCAACATCTGAAAATCTTACTTTAATATCTTCTTTATTTGCGGCTTTAGCCTTACTACGTCCAAAACTCATTGGGTTACGGCTATTATTTCCTCCCATATTTCCCATCATAGAGAATAGGAAGAAGAATAGAATACCGAATGGCACAATAGATACAAGAATATTAATCCACATACCACTTGAACTTTCATGCTTAACAGTTACTTCCGCCTTATGGTCAGAAGCAAGTTTTTGCAATTCTGATACTGTAGTATCTGAAGGAAGAATAATACTTGAAAATTTCTCTACTGTTGTAGCAGAAGGAGAAAAGAACTGGATACCTGTTTCTTCTTTACTTGTTTTAGGATTTTTATAGACACCTGAAACTTCGATAACACTGCCATTTGGTTGGTAAGTCAATTCTTTTACATTGTCATCGGTAATTTCTTTTACCAATTCTGTATAATTAATTTGCTCACTTTTCCCTGCAACACTACCTGTACTAAAATACTGATAAGCTGTAACTAGGAAAAAAATAAGTAATAACCATAGAAAAGGATTTTTAATTAAACCATTATTTTGTTTTTTCATTAAAAATTGTTCTTTCTAATTTGAATATACTTCTTCTTTCAATACTCCAACATAAGGAAGGTTACGATAATTTTCTTTGTAGTCTAAACCATAACCTACTACAAACTCATTTGGAATAGTAAAGCAGGTATAGTCAGCCTCAATTTCTACAACACGTCCCTCTGGTTTATCCAACAAGGTTGCAATTTTAACAGAAGCAGCTTCTCTTGCTTTAAACATATCTCTTAAACTCTTCAAAGTTTGACCTGTATCAATGATATCTTCTATAAACAGAACATGTCTTCCTTTGATATCTTGAGTCACATCTTGCTTGATATTAATGACACCACTACTTGCTGTTCCACCATGGTAGCTAGAAACCATCATGAAGTCCATTTCAATATGTGTGTCGATATGTTTAACCAATTCAGCCATAAAAGGAATAGATCCTTTTAAAATCCCAACTAAAATTGGATTTTTTCCTGCATAGTCTTTGGTTAATTGAGCACCTAATTTTTTAGCAGCTTCTGTAATTTCATCGTGTGAAACGAGAATTTTTTTAATATCGTTTTCTAACATTTTTTTACCTATCTATTTTTTCTATATAAAGTACAGTGTTCATTATATCATTTTTCGTGTTTTTACTCAAATTACTGGTCGCAATTCCCAAAATTGAGACAATTTCACCAAATTGCTCAATAATCAGAGCTGATTTTCGCTTTTCCATAGGGATTTTCAAATCAATAAATAGACGTCTGAGTTTTTTTCTATGCCCATTTTGAATCAAAAAATCTCCTGTTTTTCGATGACGAATGTGTATTGATGTTTCCCGTGAAACAGGTACCTGCTGAATTAATTCACCTTCTAAAGGAAGTCCAAAGGAAAATAAATAACCTTGGTAAGATACCTGATTTTGATAGTGTAACACAAGTTCATCTTCCTTTTCATCAGACTGAGGACTGATTTTACAAATCCGAAACTGTTGATACTCTTTTACTAATTCATAACCATTTTTAAGCAGATGACGATACTGGCTTTTAGTTTTTAAAATTTTTCTAACTTCTTCAAACTGAGCTTTTGTAAGATTCAAATCTGGAAAACGATTCAGATAAGTTTGAAGTAAAACTCTTTGTGTCGACTCAGAGTAAGACAATAGCTGATCTAAATTTTCTACATCAATATTCTTTGATAATTCAGCTATAGCTAAGTCATAATCTAAAATTTCATTGCCGATGCTTAAGATTGCATCTCTAAATCTAGGATTTTCTTTTTCTAATTCTGGTAAATAAGAGTTTCGAATACGATTGCGAAAATAATGATTTTCCTGATTTGATGTATCTTCAAAGTGAAAAATTGGTGGAAAGTCTTTTTTCTGAAAATGCAAGAAGGGACGAATGATTTCTATCTCTCCGACTACTTGCTTCTCCTTAATTCCTGATAGATAGCGCAAACGAGTTCCTCGAATCAAGCGCATTAAAATCGTTTCCACCTGATCATCAGCATGGTGGGCAGTGACTAAAGCTGTCGCACCTGTCTTTTTCATGACCTCTTGAAAAAAATCATAACGAAACTCTCGAGCACGTGCTTCTGAAAATTCTCCTGAAAAATTGCTGATATAAATAGGAAGCTCTGCTTCAGCAGCTAACTTCCTTAATTCCTGTTCTTCCCAATCTGATTCTACTCTCTGCTTATGATTCACATGAGCTAGAATCAATTCAATTTCTAACTCTTTTTGATACGTAGATAACACCTTAAATAGAAACATAGAATCTAATCCACCAGAAAGAGCTAGCATCACCTTAGCATGCTTTTTGAAATATCCCTTCTTGAGAAAATGATTTAAAAAATCTTGTTTCCTCATTTTAGAACCTCATAAACATCCTTGGCTATCTTAGAAATCGTATCATAATCAGAATTTTTAGTGAAAATAGAAAGAATAAATGGAGAATCTGCATAGACAACACCTGTATCATGCTTAAATTCATCCGCATCTCCAATTTTATGAGCTACTTTAACAGAAACACCTTTGGCAATTCTCTCATTATCAAAATCTGTTTTAGTCAAAGAATCCAATACAAATCCATTTTGATTATAAACAGCTTCCATAACTTTCCCAGCCATTTTAGAAGAAATCAATTTTTCTTTTGAATCCCAATCATCTCCCATAATAGCAGACATCTTGGATTTAAATGTGTCATCAGATTGGTTTGAAATGTAATATCCCAATAAATTATGAGCTACATTATCAGATTCTTTTGATACTTTCGAAATTAAATCCTTTAGAGAATACTCTTTATTATCCTCTTTTTTAGGAAGACTACCACTTCCCTCTGGTTTATAAGAACCCGGAAAATCATTGACTGCAGATACGTATTTTACAGTCGTATCTAACTGATAAAGACCTTCATTTATTTTTTCTTGCGTATAATAAAGATAAGGGAGTTTCAAAACACTAGCTGCATACATCTTTTCATCTTGATTGATACCAGCTTCTTTTTCAGTAGTCAGTTGCTTAACATAAATAGAAAATGAATCCTTCTGATATTTTTCCGATAACATTTCTTGGACTTTACTCATCCGATTATCTTCTTCAGAAGTTGATTCTTTAGCTACCCATCCAGTCTGATCAATATGTAGAAATTCTCTTCCTTCTACAAACATGGTCTTATCGATTGATACCTGAGAATAAGCTGATAAGGATGATTTCACTTCTTTTAAATCATAAGGACTGTTATACAGTTTAAAATCAGATTCTAACCATACTTTTTTTATTGTTGGAGTTACCTCTGACTGATCATATAACAATCGTTTGTCTGCAGCAATAAATTGATGGTTGGATAACTTAAATACTGGAATTCCTTGTTTATTTAAACGCCACTCGGTTATTTGAAAACTTGTTTTTGGAGTCAATTTTCCAGATTCTACTACTAAATCTTCATTCGCATAAACAGGAACTTCTCCATAAACCATAGGAAAACTTAGCTTTTCTCTAAAATAAATACCAAAGTCAGATTGTGAAAGGTAATAAATTTCTTTCGAAGTATAGACGACTTCTTTTTCTGTGCTAACGACTTTTGAAATGGTCAAAAAACTAGGTAGCAACAAAATAATTAAGAATTTACGCATTCTTCCTTTCCTTTTCTTCTTGTAAACGCAATAATTGATTTTTATCAACTAACTCTTCCAGCTTTTCATCAGATAAACTCAAAAATTGCTCAATGACATCTAATAAATTTTCCATTTTATCACCTTGGAAGCAAGTCAGGAACCGTATAAACAGCTTCCCGATTCTTAGAATAATAATATTTTGCACGCATGTATTTAGCAGCGTAATCTTCATCTTTCAACTTTGTAGCAAAAGCTGTCTCTTTCTCCTTTTCCTCACTCAAGGTTTGATACTGAGTTTGCAAGTCTGATAACTGTTGACGTCTTTGGAGTAATTGGTGATAACTTTGAGCAAGATTATAAGTTGGTAAAATGAACAATAAAATCATCAAAATCAGAACCCAACCCATGAAACGATTACGTTTTTGTCGTTCTTTCATCAGATAGCGACGACGTTGGTGTTCATTTTGAATAAAAGAATTATTCAATTGTACGATATTTTTAGACATTTTCTTCTACCCGTGTTTCACTGATAATTTCATACATGCCTGCTGCATCTTCTTTTTTTGTACTATCTTTCATCTCCAGTACTTTTACAAGTAGCAACTTATTTCCAAAACGAATTTCAACTTGGTCATTAACTTTCAAATCCGTTGAACTTTTTGCCAAGATTCCATTTACCTTGATCCTACCTTTATCTGCTACTTCTTTTGCGACTGTACGACGCTTGATAATTCGTGATACTTTTAAATATTTGTCTAATCTCATTTTTATTACCTCAAATTATTATTGTATCATTTTTATCTACTTTATAGAAGAAAAATGTTAAAGGGAATTGCCTTCTTTCGACACTTTTATCTCTAATAAACTTTCTCCAAAAATGAGCAGACCTTCTAAAATTTCATAGTCCTTCTTGTTTCGAACATCAAATACAACTTCCATTAATCCCTTATTCTCAGCTATGGCTGCTTTTAAGTTCGTTGCGGATAAAGCTTTAAAATAATCTTGAGCCAAAAACAGTCGTTGAGTGATTTTTTCAAATTGAACTGTAATCTTATTGTCTTTTCTTTCCACACGTTCTACAAATACCTTATCCAAATATGACTTGACTAAACCAATCTCTAAAAGATAAGCAACCACATCTGGGTATTCTCCAAAACGGTCCATCAGCTCTTCTTGTAATTCCTCATAATTGACACGATTGTCAATTTGACGAATTTTTTTATAAATTTCAATCTTATGTCGTTGATCAGAGATATAAGTGTCAGGAAGATAGGCATCAATTTGTAAAATCAATTCGGTATTTCCTTTGGTTCTTGTTTTCCCATTACCATGTCGTTTAGCAATAGCTTCCTCCAATAACTGCGAATACAATTCAAAACCAACAGAATCAATGAAACCAGACTGGGATTTCCCTAAAAGATTTCCTGCTCCACGAATCGAAAGATCTCGCATTGCAATCTTAAATCCAGAGCCCAATTCTGTAAATCCTTTAATCGCTTCTAATCTCTTCTCGGAGACTTCACTGATTGATTTTTCTGGACGATACATGAGATAGGCATAAGCAATACGATTACTACGACCGACTCTTCCTCTTAACTGATACAAGGTTGACAAGCCCATATGGTCCGCATTTTCAATAAACAAAGTGTTGGCATTTGGAATGTCCACCCCTGTCTCAATAATAGTAGTCGTCACCAAGATATCGTATTGCCCCTCAATAAAATCTAATAGAGTATTTTCTAACTGAATCTCACTCATTTGCCCATGAACATACCCAATCGAAGCCTCTGGAATCAACTCCTGTAATTCGGAAACCTTCTGATCAATCGTGTCAACTTTATTGTAAAGATAGTAAACTTGACCTCCACGCTCCATTTCACGCAAAACAGCATCACGAATGACACTATCATTTTTTTCCAAAACATAGGTCTGAACAGGATAGCGATTAGTCGGCGGAGTTTCAATAACAGACAAATCTCTGATTCCCAGCATAGACATGTGAAGGGTACGAGGAATTGGCGTTGCTGTCAAGGTCAGGACATCTACTTGTTTTTTCAGTTCTTTCAAGGTTTCCTTATGCTTGACACCAAATCGCTGTTCCTCATCAATAATCATCAAGCCCAAATCAGCAAATACAACATCTTTTGACAAAACACGATGTGTTCCAATCAAAATATCAACTTGACCGTTTTTCAATTTTTCAAGTGTTTCAGTCTGCTCTTTTTTACTTCTAAAGCGACTCAACACATCAATATTAACTGCAAAATTTTGGAATCGTTCCTTAAAATTCGTATAGTGCTGTTGCGCTAAAACTGTCGTCGGAACTAGAACGACAACCTGTTTGTGATCATTGACTGCCTTAAAGGCTGCACGCATAGCAACTTCAGTCTTTCCAAAACCAACATCCCCAACTAAAAGTCGATCCATTGGTTGAGAAGCCTGCATATCTCTCTTGATTTCCTCAACACTACGAAGTTGATCATCCGTTTCAACATAAGGGAAGGCATCATCAAAAGCATATTGATCTTCATCATCAGCTGAAAAAGCAAAACCCTTCAACTGACTACGCTCAGAATAAAGTTTGATTAAATCGTCAGCTATATCCTCTACCTGGTTCTTAACTTTTTGCTTTGCTTTTTTGAAATGACCGTCATTTAATTTATTGAGTTTAGGTGCTTTACCGTCACTTGAAACGTATTTGGAAAGTAGATGAATCTGTTCCACTGGGATAGAGATTTGATCCCCATTTTGGTATTGAACACTAACATAATCACGGTGAATCCCTTTGATTTCAATTGTTTCAATCCCTAGATATTGACCAATTCCATGGATATGGTGAACAACGTAATCTCCTTTTTCAAGTTCATTGTAATCTTTTAATCTCTCTGCGTTTGAAACATGTTGTCTTCGAAAACGACGTTTCAATTTCTTTTGAAAAATCTCATGTTCAGTTATCAATAAAACCTTTTCATCTACAAAATGAAAACCATGTCTGAGATTACCCTCGATTAAGTTTACAGATTCTTTACAAATACTTGACTTATCTATGGAATCCAATTTAATCTGGTATTCCTCTAAAACATCCTCCAATGTTTTACTTCCCATTGAATTGCTAGACTGCAGGATAATAGTATAATCCATTTTTTTGTATCGCTCAATTTCTTCTTTTAGAAAAGAAAATTGATTAAAAAACTCCTGCATAGGATATTGATTAAATTGATAAATTTGGTCAAACTTGAGATTGCCTAAACCCTTTTGCAGATTAGAGAAAAAGGTAACCGGACTCTGTTTTTTATAGATTTGCTCTGTATCTGCAAAATACTGCATCTCAGAAAATGCTCTACTGTTCTGTAATTCTTCTGTAAAGTATTGTGCTAGTTCTCTTTCAAAGACTTCATACTGATTCATTAATTTTTGATAATCATCAAAGAATATTGGGGTATCTTTTTCAATATAGTCAAAAACAGTCCATGTCTTGTCATAACACAAAGATAAAAACTTCCGTGAATCTGAATGTATTTGTTTTTGGTGAAAACTTGAAAGAATTTCTTCTAGATAGGATTTCAAAATCGGTGATAAAGTTTTTGAAATTTGTTTTTCTAAAGCTGACTGACCTCGTTGATAATCCTTTTCTCTCAAAAGCATGTCACTAGCTGGAAAAATAGTGAGTTCTGTCTGATTTTCTTTCGATAATTGTGTTTCGACTTCAAATGACCTAATACCATCGACTTCATCACCAAAAAACTCAATTCGGTAAGGTTCTAACTGGGATATTTCAAAAATATCTAAAATATCTCCTCGCAGACTAAATTCGCCCTGAGTTTGTACTTGAGTGACTTTTCGATAGCCTATTTCCTTTAACTGATGGATAAGCGCGTGTTGATCATATTCTTCACCAACTGAGATTTTTACAATACTATCTTTGAATACATTTGGAGACGGTAAAATCAATCGACTTGCTGCAATATTACAAACTAAAATCCCTTTCTTAGATGAATCAGTCAAAAAACGCAAGGCTTCAACCCGTGAAATGATTTTTTCTTGTGAAGACATCAAAAACTCGACCATAGGGGAGTCATCTACCAAAAATGGATAGACAAGTTCCTCACCCAAGATAGATATAAGATCACTAACAAGTCCTTCGGCTTCTCCATAAGTTGACGTCAATAACACAATCTTATCTTCCTGTCTCAAACTGCTAGCAATTGCTAAAGTTTTTGTAGAAGTTGACAAGCCTAAGATTAATTGTCTTTTCTTATCTGTCAGATTTTGATGCCATTTTTTTATCTGATCATTTTCTGAGAATAAATCTAATAAGGTCACCATTTATCCGTTATACCTCTGCATCGTTTTTTCAAAGTTTTTCTCTTGTAAATAGTAGTTTACAGAATCGTCAACTTTGTCAATAGACTGTAAAATACCAATATAATCATCCTTGTCAAAAGTACTCAAAACATGGTGAACAACTGACATGCCATTTTTAGGTCTTCCGATTCCAATTTTAACACGATTAAAGGTTTGGGTTCCAATATGTTGAATAATAGACTTGATACCATTATGACCACCTGCTGAACCTTTTGCTCTTAAACGAATTTTCCCAACTTCCATGTCAAGGTCATCGTAAATGATGAGTAAATCTTCAATATCCAAACCATAATAAGTCAATAAAGCATGAACCGCTTTTCCACTTTCATTCATAAATGTCGTTGGTTTGACAAGATAAATTTTTTCTCCATTTAGGAAAAAGGATGCTAGGTCAGCTTGAAATATCTTATCGTGTGTAAAAGTGACATTCTGTTTCTTCGCTAGTTGGTCAATCAACATAAATCCAACATTGTGTTTGGTCTCAAAATATTTATCTCCTGGATTTCCTAATCCTACAAGTAATTTGGTCATTTATTTTTCCTTTCAAAAGCCAAAAGGGTTGGAATTTTTTTCCAACCTAATTGACACTATTTGTTAAATATTATTAGACATTAAAGCGGAATTCCATGATATCGCCATCTTGAACGATATATTCTTTTCCTTCTTCACGCAAGCGCCCAGCTTCTTTTACAGCCTTTTCAGATCCATATTTCACTAGATCCTCATATGACATGGTTACTGCACGAATAAATCCTTTTTCAAAGTCTGAGTGGATAATACCAGCTGCTTGAGGAGCCTTCATACCACGTTTAAAGGTCCAAGCGCGAACTTCTTTTTCACCAGCTGTGAAGTAAGTTCCCAATCCAAGTAAGTGGTAAGCTGCACGAGTCAACTTGTCAACGCCTGACTCTGTCAAACCAAGTGCTTCAAGAAACTCTTGCTTATCTTCTTCGTCTAACTCAGAAATTTCTTCCTCAGCACGCGCAGAAATAACGACTACTTCAGCATTTTCTGTCGCTGCGAATTCACGAATTTGTTTAACATAGTCGATAGAGTCAGGTTCTGAAACAACATCCTCATCCACATTGGCAACATAGAGCACTGGTTTAGTCGTCAAAAGGAAGAGACCTTTGACAACTTTTTGTTCTTCATCTGTAAATTCAATAGTTCGAGCTGATTTTCCATCTTCTAGGACTGGTTTAATCTTTTGAAGAACATTAAACTCAGCTACTGATTCTTTATCTTTTTGCGTACGTGCCATCTTTTCTACACGCGCATAACGCTTATTAACTGATTCTAAGTCAGCAAGAATCAACTCCAGGTTAATAGTATCAATATCTGCAAGTGGATCCACAAAAGCATCTTCACGTCCTTGCTCGCGCATCACATTTTCATCATCAAAAGCACGAACTACGTGAACAATCGCGTCTACTTCACGGATATTAGCCAAGAATTTATTCCCTAGCCCTTCTCCTTTTGAAGCTCCTTTTACAATTCCTGCGATATCTGTAAATTCAAATGTTGTTGGAACTGTCTTTTTAGGAGTGATCATTTCAGTCAATTTTTGTAGGCGTTCATCTGGAACCTCAACCATTCCAACGTTTGGATCAATCGTCGCAAATGGATAGTTTGCAGCCTCTGCTCCTGCTTTTGTAATTGCATTAAATAGTGTTGATTTACCAACGTTTGGCAAACCAACGATACCTGCTGTTAAAGCCATATTTTCTCATTCTCCGTTTTCATTTCAATCCCTAATATTATAACACAAAAAGGGAAAACTTGCTAACCCTCTAACTGAGGGGTTTCAGTCAATAATTTTATTCATTTTTCGATCAAAATCATAGCGCCCCATCATGACAACATGGTCACAATTGCTACATTTAATTTTGATATCTGCTCCTACACGTGTAATTTCCCAACGATTGGCCTTTTTACCTGTTGACTTGATGGTGCAAGCATGTGGTTTTTTCATTTCAACAAAATTTCCAACTTGATACATACTACTCTCCTTCTCTTTTTAGATTATATCATAAAAGAGGCGAGCCAGGCTCAACCTCTTTCACTTAATTTGTACGAACTGGTGTAATGAGCTGCATGAAGTCTTCATCAGTGTCTGCTGGCACAAGAGTAAATGGACGAACAGCTGAGATAAAGCTAATGGTCACCTTTTCGCTATTTAAAGCCTTAAGAGAATCAATCAAGTAAGTTGGGTTGAAACTAATAGTCAAATCTTCACCAGTCACCTGATCAGTATCGATTTCTTCGTTTACTTTACCAACTTCTGGAGAATGAACATGGGCGCTAACAATACCACCTTTAATTTCAAGCTTCACAGTACCATTTTGAGTCGCACTTGATAAAAGGCGAGCACGCTCCATTGACTGACGTAAGTTTACCACATCAAAAGTAATAGTAGTGTTAAAGTCTGTCGGAATCAAGCGATCTGTATCAGGATAGTTACCTTCTAACAAACGAGTATAGAAGCTAATATTTTCGCTTCTAAAGAGGATTTGATTGTTGGCAAAGAAAATCTCTACAGTTTCAATATCGTCTGTAAATACTGCTGAAAATTCGCGTAGAGAACGGCTAGGAATCACGACATCAAAATCATCACTATTTTTTTCAAGAGTCAATTTTTTCTGGCTTAGACGATGAGAGTCTGTTGCAACTGTTTTTAACTCTTTGTGTTGGCTCAATACAAAATGAACACCTGTTAAAATTGGACGACTTTCTTGTGTACTTGCAGCAAAAGCTGTTTCATTGATAATTTTCTTAAGTAATTTTGTTTCAAGAACCAAAGGAGTGCTTGCTGAAATTTCTTGGATTCGTGGATATTGCTCGCTATCTTTTCCTTTTAGGGTAATTTCTGATTTGCCACTAGTTAAAACAATTTGGTTTTGTTCAATTTCTTTAAAATCAAGAGTCACATCAGGTAGACTAGATACCACATTGATGAAGAAAGAAGCTTCAAGAAGGATCGAACCTAAAGAAGTAATTAACAAACCAGCATCTTCATTTTTTTGAGAAATAAAATTTTCAATTGAAATTTGACCATTTGAACCAATTAAAGTAACACCTTCATTGGTTACGTCAATTTTGACGGTTGATAAAATAGGAATGGCATTTTTAGAGCTAATAGCTCTCTTAGTAGTATTTAAGGCTTGTAGAAATAAATTTTTATTAATTGAAAAATGAATCATGGATTCTCCTTTATTTATTTTTAGTATTAGAAGGATAATAGTAATAATAGGGTCTGTGAAATCTGTGGAAAACAGACTTTAAACAAGTCATATCAAGTTTTTTGGCTTGTTTAAAAAATGTGGATAAAAAAGATAATAAAGTAAAAGTTATCCACAAGTTATTTAATTTTCTTTTTGATGGATTCAATTTCTAAACGTAAATTATCGTCTTCATCAATCAAAGATTTAATTTTGGCATGGGCATGTATGACTGTTGTGTGATCTTTTCCACCAAATTCCTTCCCAATTTTTGGAAGACTATTATCTGTTAATTCTCTAGATAAATACATGGCTACTTGACGGGCCAAAACAATATTTTGAAGGCGTCTGCTTCCCTTCATTTCTTTGACACTAACACCATAGAAGTTCCCTACTTCAGTTTGGATTTTATCAATTGGAATGACGAGGATTTGGCTAACATCTTGTTTTCGAGCTCTAATAGCTTCTGCAGCGATATCGATAGTGATATCCTTAATCTTCTTCACTCTGGCAATTAAAGTGATGTCGTTTATTGCTCCTTCAAGTTCTCGGACGTTTGAATCAAATTGACCAGCTAGGTATTCTAGGGTATCACTTTGGAAATGGTAGTCTAAATTCTCTGTTTTGCTTTGTAAAATGGCAATACGTGTCTCAAAGTCAGGTGGTGTGATGTTTTGCGTCAAGCCCCAGCTAAAGCGCGTGACAAGTCTTTCTTCAAGGCCCTCTAAGTGTTTAGGGCTACGATCACTAGTCAGAACAATTTGTTTTTGATTGTTATGGAGAACATTGAAAGTATTGAAAAATTCTTCCTGAGTTGCAACTTTTTTTCCACTCAGCGATTGAATATCATCAATTAACAAGAGATCGAGGCTACGGTAGGTTTTTTTGAACTTATCCATTTCACCCAGTCTCAGATGTTCAAGAAAGTCGTTTATAAAGCTTTCAGCAGGAATGTACTTAACACGCGCATCAGGAATATTTTTCAAAATCTCATTCCCAATTGCATTGAGTAAGTGAGTCTTACCAAGGCCAGGTCCTCCATAGATAAAAAGAGGATTATAGGTCAAGGCTAAATCTTCAGAAACAGCCAAAGCGGCTGATACTGCCCAAACATTCCCATCCCCTTGAATAAAATTATCAAAGGTATATTTTTCTTTTAATCCAGTATCCGAATAAGGAATAGATGCTAACTTTGGACTATAGTCATAAAGAGTTGAATTTGGAGCTTCTTCAACTTGTGAGACAGTAGTATCTTGAGGTTTGATGAAAATATAGTGGGGAGTTATCTCAGCATCATAAATCTCAAAACCAGCTACTACAATGATATCTTTTAGTTGTTTTTCCCAGACCATTTCCATTTCAGATCGTGGTAAAAATATAGTGGCAACATTTTCTTCTACCTTAATGAGTTCAGCTTGAATAGCATAGAAATCATACATGGAACGAGTTAGTCTTTCTTGTGCAAATTCTAATATACGATTCCAAAATTGTTTTTCTTTCAATCCTTTCTCCTCCTTTACTATTTAAAAGTTTAATGCTAGATTTATTTTACCATAGATAGCAAGAATTTTCCACAAGCTGTGAAAAATAATCCACAATGTTATCAAGTTTTATCCACAGGTTGGGGATAAAATCAGAAACTGTTGATTTATGAAGCTTTTTTTTGAAAAAAATAGTGGATAACCTTGTGAGATAAAAAAATAAAAGAACAGCCTTATTTCAGGCTGTTGATAATTCTACTGTATTCTTCTTGATTTGAAAAAGAAATAATGATTTTTCCACTGTCTTTTTTAGACAGTTTGATTTCTACATCTAATCCGAGTAGTTTTTTTAACTGTTCTTTTTCATTTTGTATGAAATGATTCGTTTTTTGAAGTTTCTTTTGTTTTTTCTCTGTCAGAAGAGATTCTAATTTCCTTACAGAAATGTCTTCACATATAATCCGTTGAAAGAAATAGTCTTGTTGTTCCTTATTTAACCCAACTAGAGAACGCGCATGGGCTTGTGATAGTTTGCCATTTTCTACTTCTGAAAGGATCTGTTCTGACAAGGACAGCAAGCGAATGGAGTTGCTGATATAAGGACGAGACTTCCCCATTTTATCTGCAATTTCAGCATGGGTAAATCCTTTCTCTACAAGAGATTCATAGGCGCGTGCTTCTTCTATTGGATTTAAATTTTCTCTTTGCAAATTTTCAATGATGGACTGGACCATCATTTCTTGATCTGAAAGCTGTTTAACAACAGCTGGGATAGACGTTAGACCAGCTAAAAGTGAAGCCCGATAGCGTCTCTCTCCTGCAAGGATTTCATAACCAATAACAGGAGATTGACGAACAATAATCGGTTGAATGACCCCATTTTCTTTGATAGACTGTGCTAGTTCATGTAGTTTTTCTCCATCAAATTCTTTTCGAGGTTGATAGGGATTTTTTTGTATATCCGTGATAGAAATCATTTCAAATTTTTCCATGATTCTACACTAACACATCTTTTCTCTTATGTAAAGCTTTCTTTAAATAGATGTCAATTAAGATTCTAAATCACCTGAACTCTTGTCAAGTTTAATAGATGTAGTTTCTTCTTTACTGTTACGATAGTAAGTTATCTTAATGGTGTCTCCGATAGAATGATTGTAAAGAGCACTTTGTAAATCTGTTGATGAAGCAATCTCCTTGTCATCTACTTTTGTAATAACATCGTATTTTTCAAGGTGACCATTGGCAGGCATATTACTTTGCACAGAACGAACAACTACACCAGATGTTACATTGCTTGGAATATTCAGTCTTCTAAGATCACTTGTATTAATATTTGAGAGATTGACCATTTGGATGCCCAAAGCTGGACGAGTCACTTTTCCGTTCTTTTCTAACTGTTCAATAATATTGATAGCATCATTTGCAGGGATTGCAAAACCAAGACCTTCTACAGATGTTCCTCCATTTGTGGCAATTTTACTTGAGGTAATTCCGATAACCTGTCCTTGAATATTGATTAGTGGGCCACCAGAGTTACCTGGGTTAATAGCAGTATCAGTTTGGATGGCTTTTGTAGAAATGGCTTGTCCATCTTCAGATTTTAAAGATACATTTCGATTAAGACTAGATACAATACCCTGAGTGACAGTATTTGCATATTCAGAACCCAATGGGCTACCAATAGCAATGGCAGTTTCTCCTACGGTTAACTTGCTAGAATCACCAAACTCAGCTACTGTTGTCACTTTTTCTGAAGAGATTTTGACGACAGCAATATCAGAGAAAGTGTCCGCTCCGACAATTTCTCCGGGTACTTTAGTTCCATCTGACAAACGAATATCTACTTTGCTGGCGCCATTTATAACGTGATTATTGGTGACGATGTAAGCTTCTTTGTCATTCTTTTTATAAATAACCCCAGATCCTTCACTAGAGATTTGCTGAGAATCTGTGTCAGTATCATCATTACCAAATACGCTATTTTGTCTGTTTGCTGAATAAGTAATAACTGAAACAACAGCATCTTTTACTTTGTTAACAGCCTGTGTTGTTGAATTTTCATTCTTATAGGCAGTCTGTGTAATAGTACTATTGTTGTTAGAGGTACTTACAGTACTTTTTTGAGTTAGTTGGTTTATTGAAAAGCTACCCAAGGCTCCACTAATAAAGCTAATGACGATAACGACTAATAATTGAAACCCTTTTTTGTAAAATGTTTTTAAATGTTTCATATTTGCCTCCATATTTTTGAATTACTGAAAGTATAAACTGACTAGCTTAATTATAACTTAAACACAAAAAGTTTTTCACAGATTGTGGATAACTTTCAAAAATCTGTGGTTTTCTCGGCTAAAATTAACCTTTTGTTTTGTGAATAAGATGTGAAAAAATAGAGAATATGTTAGAATAGAGTCATGAAAATTAAAGTTGTAACAGTTGGGAAACTGAAAGAAAAGTATTTGAAAGATGGTATTGCAGAGTATTTAAAACGAATTTCTCGATTTGCTAAGCTTGAAATGATTGAGCTAGCAGATGAAAAAACACCAGATAGGGCCAGTGAATCAGAAAATCAAAAGATTTTAGGAATAGAAGGTAAGAGAATTTTATCAAAAGTTGGTGACCGTGATTTCGTGATTGTGTTGGCTATCGAAGGGAGAACTTTCTCCTCAGAAGAATTTAGTAAGCAGCTAGAAGAAGCTTCTATAAAAGGATTTTCTACTCTTACATTTATTATTGGAGGGAGTCTGGGATTAGCACAGGATGTAAAAAAGAGAGCCAATCTCTCTGTTAGTTTTGGCCGTTTAACCTTGCCCCATCAGTTAATGAGACTAGTCCTTGTTGAACAAATCTATCGGGCTTTTACAATACAGCAGGGCTCGCCCTATCATAAATAGAAAATTGACTTTCAATTGAATTTTTGGTAGAATAGCTATATTAGGTCTCATAGCTCAGCTGGATAGAGCATTCGCCTTCTAAGCGAACGGTCGCAGGTTCGAATCCTGCTGGGATCAATATAGTAGCAAAGCTGGGAATTTTCCCGGCTTTTTTCTTAAAAAAGTACACTTGGGGAGAAAAAAATGACAGTTGAGAGAATTTTATCTAAAACGAAATTCCATTTTGTATAATAGTTTTTGTAAGTTAGCTTACAAGAAAAAAACATTTAAGGAGATTTTATTATGAAAAACACAGTTAAATTGGAACAGTTTGTAGCCTTGAAGGAAAAAGACTTGCAGGAGATTCAAGGTGGGGAAAGTAGACTTCCAAAAATCCGCTTTGATTTTATTTTCCCACGAAAAAAGTAATGAAATAAGGGGAAAGAGTAATGAATTTATTTGGAGTTGGGTTAGTTATTGTTTATTTTTTAATTATTAGTCACAGTTACCGTTTAATTTGTAAAGGTCAAATAAATAGAAAAGAACTATACGTTTTTAGTGCTTATATATTACTAACAGAAATAGTACTTGATTTTCCATCATATCTTCTACATTTAGATGACTTAGGGATTGTAAAATTTTTATTTCCTTTGGTATTATATTCCTATTTTCGATGGATTAAACAGTATGAGAGGGATAGAGGACTATTCCTAAGTTTACTACTATCTCTTTTATATGAGAGCACTCATAACTTTTTGTCCGTAACTTTATCCTCTCTAACAGGAGACAATTTTGTTTTACAATATTATGAACCATTCTTTTTCCTTGTAACGGTGTTGACTTATGTCGTTATCTTAAAAATCATTCATTATTTCCATTTGGATCTAAACTATTTTGATAAAGACTACCTCTATCCTTTCTTGACAAAAGTATTTTTTGCTTTGCTACTGCTCCATATTGTATCTTTCGTTTCAGATATGGTAAGTACGATTAAACATTTGAATAGTTTTGGAAGTATTTTATCATCTATCGTCTTTATTTCTCTCCTTTTAACCTTTTTTGCAATGAATTCACATAAAGATCAAATGGAGAAAGAGATTGCTTTGAAGCAGAAGAAATTTGAACAGAAACATTTACAAAACTACACAGATGAAATTGTCGGTTTGTATAATGAAATTCGTGGTTTTCGACATGATTATGCTGGGATGCTTGTCAGTATGCAGATGGCAATTGACAGTGGTAATTTACAGGAAATTGACAGAGTTTACAACGAAGTTTTGGTTAAAGCCAATCACAAACTGCGCTCAGATAAGTACACTTACTTTGATTTGAACAACATAGAAGATTCAGCTTTACGAAGTTTGGTTGCTCAGTCAATTGTCTATGCTCGAAATAACGGTGTAGAGTTTACACTGGAAGTAAAAGATATAATTACTAGACTACCAATAGACCTTCTGGATTTAGTTCGTATTATGAGTGTTTTATTGAACAATGCTGTCGAAGGATCGGCTGATAGTTATAAAAAGCAGATGGAAGTAGCAGTTATTAAGATGGAAACTGAAACAGTGATTGTGATTCAGAATTCATGTAAAATGACGATGACTCCTTCAGGAGATCTATTTGCTTTAGGATTCTCTACTAAGGGAAGAAATCGCGGAGTAGGATTAAATAATGTGAAAGAACTACTGGATAAGTACAACAACATTATTTTAGAAACAGAGATGGAAGGCAGTACATTTAGACAAATCATTAGATTTAAGAGGGAATTTGAATGAAAGTTTTAATTTTAGAAGATGTTATTGAACATCAAGTGAGACTAGAGAGAATATTGGATGAAATTTCGAAAGAATCGAATATTCCAATATCATACAAGACAACGGGAAAAGTTCGTGAGTTTAAGGAATATATCGAAAATGATGAAGTAAACCAGCTTTATTTTCTAGATATTGATATTCATGGAATTGAGAAAAAGGGATTTGAAGTGGCTCAGCTCATTCGTCATTACAATCCTTACGCTATTATCGTCTTTATCACCAGTCGATCAGAGTTTGCGACTCTAACCTATAAATACCAGGTATCAGCCCTAGATTTTGTTGATAAGGATATCAATGATGAGTTATTTAAGAAGAGAATTGAGCAAAATATCTTCTACACGAAGAGTATGTTACTTGAAAATGAAGATGTGGTAGATTATTTTGACTACAATTATAAGGGAAATGATTTAAAAATTCCTTATCATGACATTCTGTATATTGAAACGACAGGAGTTTCTCATAAATTGCGCATTATTGGTAAGAATTTTGCCAAAGAATTTTATGGTACCATGACAGATATTCAGGAAAAGGACAAACATACTCAGAGATTTTATTCTCCTCATAAGTCATTTTTGGTAAATATAGGCAATATTAGAGAAATTGACCGAAAGAATCTAGAAGTTGTTTTCTATGAAGACCATCGCTGTCCTATTTCAAGGTTAAAAATTAGAAAATTGAAAGATATTCTAGAGAAAAAATCTAAAAAGTGATTGACAATTAGTAAGAAATTGATATAATGGTTATATCTGCTACAGATAGAAGGTCCGTTGGTCAAGGGGTTAAGACACCGCCTTTTCACGGCGGTAACACGGGTTCGAATCCC